>NZ_DDYV01000068.1:0-4653 GCF_002348205.1 Desulfobacter sp. UBA2225
ACAATTTAAATGCGTTTGCCCTGCTTTTTATCCAGACAATATTGATCTTTGCCCTGGGATATGCTGCAGCAAAATTTCTTAAACTGAAATATGAAGATGCTGCACCTGCTGCCATGATCGGGGCTTCCAACCATTTTGAGGTAGCCATTGCAACCGCCGTTATGCTCTTCGGCCTTTCATCCGGAGCAGCACTGGCCACCGTGGTTGGCGTTTTAATAGAAGTTCCTGTAATGCTTATGCTGGTGGGCTTCTGTAAAAAAACGACCCATTGGTTTGGAGCTTAAAAAAAGGATGTTGAGGATAGGGATTGAGAGTTGACTGTGTCTATTTATGTGGGGTGTAACCCTTGATAGTAAAGGCGTTGAATATTTTTGTTATTGAATGCTGCCTTCAGAAAGGTTTGAGCGAACCTATATATAATGGCTTGATTTTATCAGAATACCTCGGCCAGATTTACATGTTACCGGACCTGGATTATTCGACATTATCTGCATCGACATGCAATGCATCCACACATCTTAATTCTTCCAGAATTTTTGATTTACGCTTGAACTTCTTTTAACGCCCGGTAAATGGTCTGCCGGGACACCCCAAACTGTTCAGCCAGAGCGTTCTTTTCTTGCCCTTGCTCCACCAGATCAGCAATCTGACACTTATCGGCCAGGGTCAATTTTGGAGCCCTGCCGAACTTCACGCCTTTTGCCAGGGCTTTTTTTATCCCTTCAGTTTGCCGTTCCCGGATCAGGGAACGCTCGAATTCCGCAACGGCTCCCATGATCTGAAGCATCAGCATAGACATGGGATTGTCCTCTCCGGTAAATTCCAAGCCTTCCTTGTGAAATTTGACAACAATCCCCTGACTGGTCAGGCCTTGAACCATGGCCTGGAGGTCAGCAAGGCTCCGGGCTAACCGGTCCATAGAATGGACGTGCAGCCGGTCCCCTTCCCGAAGGTAATCCAGGCAAGCCTGAAGTTGGGGCCGGTTGGTGTCTTTGCCTGTTTGTTTATCCTCAAAAATTTTATCCAGAGGTACACCGTCAAGTTGCCGGTCTGTTTTTTGGTTTGTTGATGATACCCTTGTATAGCCTATTTCCGCTTTATGTCCTTTGGGGTACATTATCTAATCCCTTCTATTGAAAAATTCTGCTGTTCCTGCTGATTTCAAATTTTGCGAGGCTCATCTTCAAACGCAACATTCAAATAGATTTCAGATAACGGCAGTTCAAAATTAACGGATTCCAGCTTCAAAATCTGCTCTAACCTATCGTATGATTGATAACCCCACATATCGTTTTGGCGTATATATTGCTCAACCCAACATTCATGTTGGGAAACAAGGATATATTCTTGAAGCGTAGGAATTGCCCGATAATAAGCAAACTTTTTCGTCCTATCAAAACGTTCGGTTGAATCTGAAAGAATTTCAATAACGATAACAGGATTTGTTAGGGTATCAAACTTATCATCTTCAAATTTTGCATCACCACAGGAAATAGTAAGATCAGGATAGGTATAATTTTCTGCTGTTTTAACCCGCATGTCATTAGAAAATACTTCGCAATGAGCCGGGTTGGTTTCAAAATTTATCCCTAATTTTTTTGTCAAATTCACATTTATGCGGTTGTGGTTCCTGCTGGCCCCAACCATAGCGAAAACCTCACCATTAAAAAATTCATGCTTAATATCCAGAGAGGTTCTTTCCATCTCCAAATATTCAGCCGGTGACATCAAATTTTTCTCTTGCGGCTGTGCTGGCATATTCTACCTCCTGTTTGTGTACCAAAAACTTTTAGAATTTATATAACATCATGTAACAAAAATTAAAAACAACTTTTTGATACATGATTGTTCTCGGGTACAACTGATGTTCCAAAAACTGTAGTTTTTGATCGGTAATTGTAGCGACTCGGAATAATTCAGGCCGGGCTCACTTTATAGGTTAATAAGATTCGAGTTGACATCATCAATATCAGAAGTAGTCAACGCCTTGTGTGGAAAGGTTCTCTGGATTCAATGATACCATAAATAGACACATTGTAGGGCCTCTAATTCCTCAAAATCTTTGAATATGGGCGATTTACGGCGACGGAGCCGCCGTGAACTCTGAACATCTACGGTTTGACCGTAGCATGTTTCTTGTTTGAATTGAGTAAGCTGTCCCCAGAATACATTAAGGCCGGGGATGTTCTGGATGCGATTCCGATAATCCGGGAAGCCCTTGAAGGAGAGGACCTAAGGCTTAACGCCATAGAGTTCATAGCGCCCTATGAACAAAGCCCGTGGACCATTGAAGAAGACCAGGCCTTGTATGACAGCTTAGGAACGAATTTTAAATAACTTGCCCATTTCAAAACAGGCGACCATTCTAGGCTGTACGTTTGAAAATTCTAACTGGGCATCTTATTTCGTGCTCATTCCTTAGCAAAGGAAGCTGAAGCAAGCAACGAGGTTGTCTGAGATGAAATTGCAGCATATGAATCAAGGGAAGAATAAAAACGGCTGAACACCTATGAATCCAAACCAGAAGCAAGAAATTAAACAGGCAATCGTTGAAAAAATAAACACCCTGAAAAAGACCATTGAAACCTTTGGCGATCTGTCAAAACCGGTGTCCCCGGATAATGCCATTGGCAGGCTGACACGAATGGAAGCCATTAACAGCAGAAGTATCAATGAGGCGTCGCTGGCAAAATCAAAACGTACCCTCAAAGCCCTTGAAAAAGCGCTTGCTTCAATTGAAACGCCTGATTTTGGATACTGCCTGCACTGCGAAGAATCCATTCCCCACAAACGGCTGCTAATCATGCCTGAAACCTCACTATGTGTAGGGTGTGCAGAAAAGCTCAGCAGGGGCCAAAGCTAAACAATGAATGATTCCATCAAGAATTCGATGGTCATCTGGGTAGATGCGGATGCCTGCCCGGTAAAAATCAAGGACTTGTTATACAGAGCAGCCAACCGGACAAAAATCCGGGTGACCCTGGTGGCCAACAAAAATCTACGGATTCCGAAGTCCCCTTATATTGATTTTCTTCAGGTGGCCCCGGGATTTGATATTGCCGACAATGAAATTGTCAAACAGATGACGCCAGGGGATCTGGTGATCACCGCAGACATCCCCCTGGCCTCGGAGGTTATCGCCAAGGGCGGTACAGCACTGAATCCAAGGGGAGGGCTTTACACCCGGGAGAATATCACTTCCCGACTCTATGTCAGAGATCTCATACAGAATCTGCGGTCCAGCGGAGTGGAGACCAAAGGCCCCCCGCCTATGATCCAGAAGGATTGCCAGAATTTTTCCAACAGCCTGGATCGGTTCTTATCTGCCAGAGATTAGCGTTTAGCCCTCCCATTAATTCTCAGGCTTTTTTTCCTGGCTGTTTTTTTGCATTTTGGATGCATTGTATTAATGATCAGCGTCAATTATAATTGCCGTCGAACGATAATTAAAGTTCTCGGAAGTTAGGGCCCAATTGACTTTCCATCCTCCACTTGTTACTCATAACCTATTTTCACTTTGATCATTTCTAAAATCACAACATAAGGAATTTTGATGTTCAAATTCTGGAGAATTATATTATTCAGTGCTATTTGTATCATCTCTTTATCTACACTCTGCCACGCAGATACTTTGTTTCTGAAAAATGGGAAGGTTATTCACTCCGAAAATATCTGGTTGGATGACGGGTACTTTATGTACATTCTTTACGGTGCTACTGTTGGAATTGCCAAAGACAAAGTTGATAGAGTTGAGTTTGATTCAGAGACAAAACCAAAAGAAAATGATTTTCAATTTGATGTTTGGCCTTTTGGATCTACGGTTCTTCAGGCAATCGATATAGCCGAAAGCAATGATCTTCCTTTACACAAACATGGGATCATAACGGTGAATAAAAAATTTCATCCAATGATCAGAAAGTACTCGGATGCAACCCATTTTTATTACAACACAAATTTGTTAGGGCATTTTGCCAAGGTTGAGCTAATTTTTACAGCAAAAACAAGACACCTGTATGCAGTAAAAATTAATTGGCCGAATCAGAAAACAAAAAATTCTGTATTGCTCAATGAGATCAGTTCTATGATCAGTGACAAATATGGTAAGCCTGTTAAATCTGGTACTCACCCGGTAATACTTTGAAAAAGAAAAAAGGCTAATTATCCTATCAGTTTGGATATATCTACCGAATTGATTGGAGGATTGACCTATGCGAAAACCCAAGGACTGGGACCAGCCATGCCCAAACCCGGAATGTTCCCATTATCGGCTGATGAACCGAGGTAATATTAGCGCCATTTCGACCTATATGACCCAGAGCGGAAAACGACGTATATTTTATTGCAACAAATGTGATCACTGCTTTGCTGAGACACGTGATACCGTCTTCTTTGACCTGCGGACCCCGGAAGACAAGGTGATGATGGCCCTGAAGATGCTCTTGGTCAAAGTCGGGTTGACGGACATTGGCTTTGTCTTGGGCGTCACCGAAGAAACGGTTTTGATGTGGCTTGATCGTGCTGCGCAAAAAGCTCATGAGATTAACACGCACCTGCTCAGAGACTTGCCGGTCACCGAAGTGCAACTTGATGAAATGTGGAGCTTTATCAAGCGTAAGCATGCACAGCAGGCCGAGGCGGATGGGGAAAGCAGCG
>NZ_DDYV01000002.1:0-21671 GCF_002348205.1 Desulfobacter sp. UBA2225
GGTCCTGGCGGCGGCCGAATACATTAAAATACCGAAGCCCGATGCTTTTAAACCCGTAGGTGGAAGCAAACACCCGGGCGTAGAGTTCATTGACCAGTTTTGTCACGGCATAGGGGGAAAGAGGATTGCCGATATTCTCCTCTTTTTTGGGAAGTGTTGGATGGTCTCCATAGGTGGAACTTGACGCAGCATATACAAACCGCTTTACACCTGCGTCCCGGGCGGCGGTCAGCATATTTAAAAAGCCTGTAATATTATTTTCATTGGTGGTCAAGGGATCGGCAACAGACCGGGGAACAGAGCCCAAAGCAGCCTGGTGAAGTACATAATCCTGCCCTTTGCAAACCGTCGCGCAGGTGCCGGCATGGGTGATATCCCCTTCAATAAAAAAAAATTTCTGCCATGCCTCAGGACCCACTGCTTCTTTGACCTGGTCCAGATTATGCTGAAATCCTGTGGAAAAATTATCCAGGCCGGTCACGGTCTGTCCTAAATTAAGCAGGGTTTCCAGAAGATTGGAGCCAATGAAGCCGGCGCATCCGGTGACCAGCCAGGAACGAGGATTCTCTTTTAAATTCTGTTGTATTAATGTGAAACGCATATGGATGTTCCTATATGTTTTATGGGTGTTGCTCGCAACCCCAGATTTACCACAACTCCCAATGCCCGAAGTAATAGACATAAAGGGCCAGCCCGATATTGGTTACCCCGTGGGCAACAATGCAGGAAATCAGATCTTTTCTCAATATCCACAAAAGGGCCATGAGTAAGCCGTAGGCGATCGCTGCAGGCCATTCGCCAACTATATGGCCCGCAGCAAAAATAGTCGTTGAAATCACAATGGCGTAAACACTCCACTGTCCGGGTGCCACATCAAAAAGAGTGGCATTATCCAGAGCTGCAGAAAAGGCATTGGGCGTTTTTTGTCTGCGCAGAAGATCCCATTGCAGGGTAACCCGGAAGACGAATCCGCGCATGAACAACTCTTCAAAAACCGGTACCACAAAACCCGCTGTCACAAGCCTTAGGTAAAATGCGAGATCAGACCAGGGGGCCCCATCCTTGGGGTTCGTAAAAGGGGCATATAAACCGCACCACACCACCAGCCCAAGGATTCCGAAAAGAATTCCCCACAAACAGGATGCCCATTTATTTTTAGGGCCGGTTAAAGGCGCATACCATTTCCAGGCCCAGATCAAAAGCCCGGGCACAATCACCAGCTTCATTATATATATGATTTCTTCGGGCAGCTTGTTATGCAGAACGGAAGAAAGCGCCACATACGCGAAATACGGTGCTGCATAGGGAATCAGCAGATCCATGTTTTTCCATTTTTCCCGGGAACAGGCCGTGTTGGATGTATTCACTGGAATTCAATCACCTCTATTTCAACCCTGCGGTTCATCATCCGGCCCCATGCCGTATCATCGCTTTCAATGAGGTCCTGTCCGCCTCTGCCCTGGATTTTCATCTGATAGCTTTTGACCCCAACCCCCAGAAGAAAACTTCTCACAATGTTGGCCCTGAATTCGGATAATTTTACATTATACGTGCCATTCTCCATACTATCCGTATATCCGGTAATGAGAATTTTTGAATCCGGATGAATAACCAGGGCTTTTGAAAGCGCTTCAAGCTTTTTAAGGTCTTTTTCAATAAGATCACTGCCGTTATACTTAAAGCGGACGGTAATTTTCTCCCTTGGAAGTAGAGCCGGGGGATTATTTGATTCAGGTGATAGCTCTGTTTCAGGGGGGGCAATGCCAAACATGAGTTCTTCGGGATTTTCAGTCTGGCCCTGGACTTTTTTTTCAACGACGGCCCTTGGATTGGGAGAAGCCGGGTTATCCGGGTGTTCAATATTCCGGACAACGGCCTGATTTTCCGGCTGGATAGTTTGATCTGTTTTTTGCTCTTGTATCAGTTCCTGGTTTTTATTGAATTGCTGTTTTACCTGGGAAAGCGTGGAAAAAAAATTGTCCGGGAACATAAAGTACCAGGCAAAAATAAAAAAGCAGATTAATATTACCAGATTTGCCCCTGGGAATCGCTGTTTTTGTGGTTGTGGAACTTGGGGGGGCGGCGGCTGCACAGGCGGATGGTGTTCAAAAGCCCGGGCAGAAAGGTTTTTCGGGGGATTGTTTTTATTTCCAGGGTAGGTGTCGGGTTCAAATGGCCCATTGATCTCACGGTTGCTGACATGGGCCGGAATTTTCAGTTCTTTTGCGCACTCCTTTACAATGCCTGCATCAATGATCCGCTGATCCTTTACGAATCCGGACAACAGGGAATGATCGCATAAGATATTGATGCGTCTTGGAAATCCGCCTGAATATAGAAAAATCTCCTGAACCGCATCCCGGTCAAACAGCCGCTCCTGTGTGCCTGCTACCTTGAGCCGGTGGCGGATATATTCATCCACCTCCTCCGGGGTCAAGGGGTTCAGGTTGTAGTTGAGGGTCATTCGCTGGAGGACCGCCCTGTTCTGGGGCCTGTTCAAAATTTCGTTGAATTCGTTTTGTCCGATGAAAAAAATATTTATCAGTTTTGCATCCGGCTTTTCAATATTTGACAGCAGGCGAATCTCTTCAAGCATTTCCTGGGTGAGCAGTTGGGCTTCGTCAATGATGAGCAGCACCTTTTTATTTTTTTCACTGGCGCTGAGAAGAAAGTTTTTAAAATGGGCAAGAAATGCACCCTTGGATGTAAATTCCCGGTCTATGCCGAAGGATGCGGCAATATAATTAAAAAAATCAAGTTTAATCAGGCTCGGATCCGGCACAGCGGTGTAGATGATATCCTGTTGCAGGCTCTGGATTAATGCGTTGATCAGGGATGTCTTGCCTGTTCCCACATCCCCGGTTAAAAGCAGGAACCCCTTGTTGTCCAGGATGCCGTATTTAAGTGTGGCAAGGGCTTCCTTGTGCTTTTCCCCAAACCACATAAATGCGGGATCGCAGCTGATCTGGAAGGGGGCGAACTTGAGATTGTAAAATTCATTGTACATTTATAAATTATGGAGATACTCCATATCCCTGGGCTGGGTATGTTTTGTTCCGATCACCACCACCTGGGTTTTGTTGGGATGATTCATAAAATAAAGCCTGCCTGTATATGCAAACAACACTTCAAAACAGCTGGCTTTGTGTTTTTTGCCAGAAAACACCTTCCGTTTCACAATTACCGATCCCGGGTCCCGGTCTAGCTGGTAAATTGTTTCTTCCGCTTTTATCTGCAACTCTTCGGTCAGGTTCATAAATCCGTCTAAGGCTTTTCTGCTCACGTCAACATTCTTGTACAGGGTTCCGAAACGTTTGGATATAAAATCAAACTCGCTTCGTCCTGATTTTGCAGCGCTTTTTCTTTGTTCATATTTTTCAAGGCTTGATTTGAGTTCATTGATCTCAACGTCCCGTCGCTTCTTTAATTCAATATATGTGTTGAGCCGGTCTTCAAGGCCGACGATCTCGTTAAACATTTCATCTTCATTGATCTTTGCCTTTTTTTGTTCCGACTGGTATTTTTTATCTAATTGTTTTATATGCTTAAACAGTTCCACCCGTTCGCTGTTCAGTTCTTCCACCAGCTTTTCATGACGTATCTCATCTTCTTTTAAATCCTGTTTCAAGTTGTGGATCAAGGCGTTTTTAGCGTCTCTTTCCTCTTCAGCTCTTTTGCTGCCCTGCCTATAAAACACAAAAAAGATTAAAAGAGACATCCCGGAATAAAGGGCAAAGATAAAGTTTGCAAGAAATGATCCGTGATCCAGATGCAGAACGGTATTCACCTTGAGTCCGGAATTAAGCATTGCAAAGTTTTTATCTGCAACCGCCTGGGCATCGGAGTACCCCAGTGAATCCTCCTCAAATTCGTCGGTTCCCACATAGATGGGATAAACAATTTTTCCCCGGCTGTCTGTCACCTGTACTTCCAGGTCAAGTTGCGCCATCCGGATCAGGGTGTCGCGGTTTAAAATGGCCTGGATATTTTTTGCTATCCGGTCTTCAATGGGTACCGATCCGTTTAAAAGGTCACTGGAATTTCCGATAAACCCGTTTTCTATTTTTGAAAGATATTTTTTTTCCAGATAGTCACGGCAGCCCGCAAGGGTAATCGTATACAAAATCGGGGTGATGACCAGGCAGAATACAACAACTTTAAAAGGAAAATATTTCATAGCGCCAAGATGTACTGCCCTGTTCCATCAGACAGCATCAACAGCCGGCTGAAGGAACGGTGATATCCTAGTAGCTTCCTTTTTTGAATATATTGGTTTCTCTTTTAGTGCCCATATTTTTTTCCTTCCACTTGTTGATAAGGTTAGGTAAGGATTCAAATCTGGAAATAATGGATTAAAGGGTACCTTCAAAAGCACAAAACCGCAAGATATTTTGGCTGTTATTCGACGGATATCTGTTGGGAAAAATGAAAAACCGCATTTTGTTCCCGGCAATGGGTCAGTAGTTGTTTGAAGCAGCAGTGTCTGGCCAGCAGGGCGTCTGAATCGGGAATGACCGAAAAAAAGGCCTGGCTGCCCATGATGACCAATTTTTTTCTGGCCCGGGTCATGGCTACATTGAGTCGGTTTGGGCTGTTTAAAAACTCGCTGGTCAGGTGATCCGGGTCCGAGGCGGTGAGGCCGAAGAGGATGATATCCCGCTCGGCACCCTGGATTCGTTCCACTGTGTCCACAAGGGGGAGGGGGGCAGGGGAATGATGTCCAAGGATTTTTCCCAGCCGTTGGAGGATGGCGTTGTTCTGGGCCCGGTGGGGGGTGATGATAGCCATCCGGTCCGGGGGGAGGCCGTGGCCCAGGATCAGGCGGCCGGTTAGGGCGGACATGAGATTCGCCTCCACATCCGATTGCTGGGCGCATCCCTGGTGATCCGTTAATACCAGCGTAACAGGTTGTTCCGGATTCAGGATGTCCCCGAGGATCGGGTCGTCCCCTGTTGGATTGTATTTCTCGTCCAGAGCATCCAAGTAGAGTCGTGCATTTTCCACCGAAGGGTCTGGGTAAAGCCGGTTGTGGTACCAGCTTTTGGATGGAAATGCGCAGAGCTCCTTGTTCATCCGGTAGGTGATGTCCAGGGTGACCTGGCAGTCTGTAGGATACAGGTCCCGCATATTAGAGAGAATAGAGCGGTTCAAGCGCAGTGCGTTTCCATTGTCATCAGGCTCATGGGAATCATAATTGCCCATGATAATGGGAGGAAGCTGGTGGACATCGCCCAGGAAGAGGAAATTTCCCCTGCCGTAGATGAGACTGAGCAGGGCCTGGGGAACTGGAACCTGGGAGGCTTCGTCAAAAATGATCCAGTCCAGGGCAATGGGAAAGCCTTTATCCTTGCTGTTGAACAGGGAATAAAATCCGTATCCGGTGGCACCTAAAATCAGCCAGGACCGGTTTGGCAGATCCCGGGCGTCCTTTGTAAATTCCACCTCCATGGCGGTGGAATCGTCAAGGTCGGGTGTGCCGGATGCCGGCGTGTTTTCCTCCCCCCATTTCACGCAGTGGCCCGGAAAATCCCCCGGCAGATATTGGTTGACCAGTTGGACCACTTTTTTTAATACCGTGTCAATGGCCTGGTGGGTCAGGGCGCTGATGCCGATGCGCAGGGGCTTGCCGGCTTCATGGGCTTCAAGGATCAGGGCAATGATGATCCATCCCAGCAAATGGGTTTTTCCCGTGCCGGGCGGGCCCTGGATCATGGCGGTACGGTATTGGAAGGGGAGCTTTAAAGCCTGCTGCTGGGAGCGGTTGAGGCTGTGGTTTTCCCGGGCCAGCCATTTTTCCACCCAGGTCGCAGATGCCGGTATCTGCCTTTCCCGGGCTGCCCCGGCCAGAAGCTGCTGGAGATGCAAATATCTGTTTTTTGAAAACAGGGTTTCAGATGCGTGGCGCAGTTTTTCCCGGTTCCAGTCATCCATATCTTCTTCAAGGGAGTAGTACAACGCTTTATTGAGATTTATCTTGCCGGACCGGGAAAGCAGCCCGATGTCACCGGCTTGGGTATCATATTCGACCATGACCACGGGAAAGCCGTTTTGCAGATCGGTCATGCCATGGGGCACCAGTTTAAGGAAATCCCCCTGGCGGAATTTGGCCGGCCGGGTCTGGTCTGTGGGCCTGAATATATTGATGAAGCGCCCGGAGTTGTCCAGCCGGGTCTGGTGAAATTTCAGGTACCCCAGGGACCTGAACCGCAGCATCCGTTCTTCCAGGGGCTGTTCCTGGAGCATCATGATATCTGCCTCTTTCAGGCGTTGTTCCTCCTGGATAAATGTTGTATACGGCCAGGCCTTTTTATCTCCATGACTGCGGGATGGCCATTCCCTGATCCACAGGCTTTGCAGCCGGGATATGGCGGTCTGGTAAAGCTCTGCCATGAGCGCCAGGCAATTTTTTACTTCGGCTGCGGCCTGGTTTATATCGCTGATGAATCCGTTGTTGTGGTGAAACAGGGTAGGTGGCGGTGCAGGCAGGGTCCTGCATTTGAAGATGCGGCCCAGGGTATATAGAGATGCTGTGCCCGGCGCGGGCATATAAAAATGAGCGGTCAGGACCTTTTGAATATCGGTCCAGGAGGAGGGTTGGGTTTGGTCGAGAAATTCACAGGATGCTCTTCGTGCCTCCCCGAGCCATTGATTCAGGGCTGCCGGTGTCTGGGGGCCGAAATGGAAAATATGGGGGCCCTGGCCCGCATGGATGCTCTCTTCCCACAACCGCGCCAATTGCCTTAAAAAGGTTTGTCGGACTGCCTGGTGCTCCTGGTTGGTTTCCATGCGCCATACATGTGATTCAACAATTGTACTGCCGTTTGTATCCAGAACCTGCCATCCCAGGACCCGGGGCAGGTTGTCCAGGGGATCTTTTTCCAGGTGGATGAAAATTGCCCGGGAGAGGTTGGCCGGGAAGCGGTGGGTCTTTTTTTTGTGGCAGCAGATGCGGCCGGTTAAAAAGGCATCACACCATCCCAATAATTTTTTCTGCTGTCCCGGGGAGAGGCGAAGGGTCTCTTTTTTAAGGGCTCCGGACAGCTGTTCAAGACTGGTGCTCTCCATCTGCTGCAGGGCAGCCAGTTCGCCTTTGGTTAATTTCGGCAGGAATCGTATCTCCTCATGGGCCAGGGCATGGTGGTAGCAGCCGGGGAATCCGGAACAGGCAGTGCAAAGGCTTTGAAGCCTGTAATCTGCATGGGCCGGCAGGCCGGAAAGCACATGGCCAAGGTGGTGCAGGAGCGTGGGCAGGGCCGCAAGGTATGGGATTAAATTAAATTCATGGATCTGATACGGTTCTGTTATCCGCACGTCACCCAATGGCGGCGGGGTAATGATGAATCCTTTGTGGGAGACCCGGGCAGGCAGGTTGCAGCGGTCAATAATTTGTTCCAGTGCCAGGGCATAAAAGGCCACCTGCCATTTATGGTGGTATCCTGGTTTTTGGCTGCGTTTGATATCCCCGGCTTCAATGATTGCCTGTCCGTCTCTGCCCGGGGAAAGTTTCAAAAGATCCGGGATGCCGATACCTGTGATATGGGGAAATTGATGGATGGGGGTTTCTGTCTTGAGATAGCACTGGGACAGCCAGATCGGCCGGGCGTTTTCCGGATCACTGCCAGCCAGTTGTTGGATTGTTTGTTTTAGCAGCTTAACTGACGAGATCCACCGGGGCTCGCCGGTGGCTGCCGGTTCCGACACAGCCAGGCGGTTCCCCTGTTGTTTAAGGGCAACTAGCACGGCCTGTTCATGTCGGACGCCCTGTTCCCGGACAAGGGCCATGACATCGTCCTCTTCTTTTACAGGATGGGCCAAGCCAAGGTATGAGAGACAGAATCTGCGATCACACTGGCCGTGGAAAATATAATCACTGACCATGGTGGCGGCCAGAGCGCGGGCGTCGGCCCGGTCTGGGGCCAGGCCGGGAGCCTGCCATACGGGGGATAAAAAGGGTGATGCTTTTGGCGTTTTTGCCGTCTGTTTTTCTTGGAACAAAAGCGCTGCTCCGGCTTCCATCTCAAAGCCTGGAGATTGCTCGACGGCCATGGGTAAAGGTTCGCACAGGTCTGCCATATCTCCGGAAACAATATCCGAACCCAGTTCAAGATACCGGGCAAAGGTATCGGCAACCCGTTGATCAAAGAGAAAATCCGCTACCTCTTCCACCATCTGTGGTCTGGGCAGGGTCCGCCAGAAAATACTCAGGGGAATCAGACTGCGCAGCACTTTGAAATGAGCGGAGACCCAGGTGTGGAAGGCCTTTTTTTCAACGGGCAGGTTCAGTTTTTGAAAGTCAATCCAGCGGTCGGATTCCACTCCGGTTTCGCTGGAGGCCACCTCCAGGTCCTCATCCTGGAAATGGTCCCGGATGGACCATTCCAACACCAGATTGCCGGCGGACCCCAGAAAGGTGCAAAAGTGAAATCTTGCCCGGGTCCCCGGAACCACCTCAATCCCGTTGGCCAGCGTCACCCGCTTCTCGAAATATGAGCATTCCCGGCGGAATAATTTCTGGGTCCGGGACATAAGGCCGCTGTCCCGGGGCAGGGTGCCGGTGCCCAGGATGCGCCCCATAGCCTGGGCCGTTTCCCAGGAGACATGTGCCCCCAGCCCTACCCATACCAGGGCCTTATCATCCTTTTTCATGGCCGGCCGGGCCGTGACCTTGCCGGGATCACCTTCATCAATCTTCAGGATTTTAAGGCGCCGGCCCGAAAGATAGACCCGATCCCCCACCTCCATCTGGTCAACAATGGATTGGGGGATGTCGGCAATGGATTCCATGTCCACTTCAAGGATGTATTCCTTTTCGCTTTCCGGAAAGTTTCCCCAGATTTTATACGCCATGAAATGGTTCCGGTACTGCCATCCGCCCCGGATCAGGCCGGGTCGCCCAGTCCGTTGATCGGTTCGTCTCAGCCAGCCCTTTTTTTCAAGGGCCTCGAAAATATCCGGCAGCAGGTGCTTGCGGTCCGGAAACAGGGCCTTCAGGGCGTTGAGGGAAATTTCTTTTTTTTCATATAGGCAGGAGATGACCTGCTGGCTCAACACACTGGGCAGAGCTTTGGGGGGCGGGGCCTCGATTTTTCCCCGGCGGCCCAGCTCCAGAAGGGCAAGAAAGCGGATTACCTGGTTGCCGGCGGATTCCCCGGTGGTGATGCCCCAGAAATTGATGGATTGCCCCCGGCGGTTGGCCCGGCCGATGCGCTGGAGAAAGGCCGACACCGAGCCCGGGGGCTCGTAAAGGAGCACCGCATCGACATCCCCCACATCAATGCCCAGCTCCAGGGTGGAGGTGGCAATGCACAGGGCATGGGGATTTTTCCGGAACCGGTCTTCCGCTTTTTTTCTTTCCTTTGCCTTGAGGTTGGAATAGTGCAGCTCGGTGACCTCCCTGAATACCCCGCTGCGCCGGACAATGGCGGAAAGCCGGTCGCAGGCCGACCGGCTGTTGCAGAACATAAGCATTTTTCGATATCCCCATTCCCGGTACAGATCATTGAGCAGGGCGGGCAGCTCGGTATCCTCTTTTTTCAGGTGAAGAAGCCGGGCCTGAATCTGCCGGTCCGCACCGGCCGAGATGGCCGTGGCCTCGGGCCTGAAATTGAAAAAATCCATGACATCTGGGATGTCGGCAATGGTGGCGGACATAGCAATTTTCTGTATGGGCGTGCCGGTTCTTCGTTCCAGGCGGGTGAACAGATAGGCCAGGTGTCGGCCCCGGTACTGGTGGACCAGGGGATGGACTTCGTCGATGATCACGGTGCCCACCCGGGCCAGAAAGGCTTTGAGGCCGGCATTGCCGCTGCCCAGCATCACATCCAGGGATTCCGGGGTGGTGAACATGATGTCCGGCCGCTGGGTTCCCCCCTTTTTGATGTCCCCGGTGCGGATGGCCAGGATCAGGCTCAACCGCTCGGTGATGATGCGCTCAAACCGGCGCATGAGGTCCTTGGCCAGGGCCCGGGTGGGAATGATGTATAAAACCCCGTGGGCACGACCAGAGGTGATGACCCGTTCCAGGGCCGGGGCCAGGACCGCCTCGCTTTTGCCCGAGCCGGTGGCTGCCTGGACGATGAGGTCCCGGCCTTCAAGGATGGGGGCGATGGCCTCGGTCTGGACCGGGCGCAGGCCGGCAAAGGTCCCGTAAAAAGGTCGGAAGGTGTTGGGGAGCCTTAAAAGGGGATCGGGCAGGAGGTCGGATGGCGGATCAGTGACCTGCAGCATGGGAATCAGCAGGGTATTTTCTGCTGTTCCAGATCCAGCTGGTTGACCAACAGCCTCAATTTCATCCTGGATTCGGCCCCTTTGTTTTGGGAGAGAATCTGCATCATTTCCTTGGATAGTTCAGTGGATCGTCCAGCGGCTTCCGGCTTCCACCCGTAGGCTCGTCCGTGGAGGATTTTAAGCTTGTCCGATAGTGTCTCCCATTCACCTGAAGACAAGTCCTGAAGAGAATGGATATTGATCCCTTTCCAGGCCTTGTGGTAATTGCGGGCAAAGCAGGGGATGTCGTCGGTCGGCTGGTCGGTTTTCCGGCGTCCGCCGGGTCTGCGGGTCCGGTCCCAGGGTTCGGTTTCAACCAGGGTGAAAAAATCATGGGTAAAGGCAAATACCGGAAAAAATCCCTGTGCGGGTTTTTCCGGGCAGAAAATCTCATGGAGCAGATCATAGCTTTTGCTGCGGCTGGTGATGCGGGTCTGGCCGATGGATTCCCCTTCGTCAAAGAGCAGGACCCATCCCCCGTATCCCATATCCTTGAACAACCGGGCCAGTCCTTTTATCATGGCCAGATATTCCTTGGATTCATGGCAGGCCAGGGAGCGGCCTTTGTAAAACGCCACTTCCCGGTAATGGAAGACCGCGCCAAGCTTGTGCGCCGGGATCTCTTTGCCCATGAGGGCATTTTTCAGGGCCCAGGAAAAGGATCGGGGCTGAAACCGGGCATGTTTTTTTAAGTTTAGCTTGCTGGCCGCAATATCCATGTTCTTGTTGGCCATGGCAGCCAGGATGGCCCGGAATCGGTGGGGCATGCCGCCGGGAATAAAATCGTTGATGGATTTATCTTTGTTTTCCGGCCGGGCCAGCCATTGGGCGGCTGTTTCCTTCCACAGCGTTGCCAGGCTGGTTTCCCCATTGGGAAAGACCATGGCCCCCATCAGGGCCCGGTAAACCGCTTTGAAGTCGTGGAAGGGTATCTGCCGTGGGTCCAGGTTAATATAGCTGACCACAAAATTATTTTCCAGGGCCCGCTGTTTTAAATAGGTGAGGCTGTGTGATTTGCCCTGGCCGTATGCGCCGCAGATGCAGAGGTGGTGAGAGGTTCCCTTGTTCAGGGCTGCAGCCCCCCGGTCAAAGAGCTGGTTGAGCTTTTCTTCCCCGGAGGTGAGCCATTGAACCCCCATGGGATCGAACAGGCCCTCCCTGAGGCGCTCCACGGCCCTGCGGAGATGGAAATTTTTAGTGCCATTCATCTTCTCGTTAAATGCCTTTTCATCCATGGTGTTCATCCCGATTTTAAGAATCCCAGATGGGTTCCATCTGTTTCATCTTTTCCGCTTCCATCTCTTTCCGGGTCTCGACCATTTGCCGGGCCATGTCCATCTCCTCCGGTGACTGGCCCTGTTCGGCCAGATCCAAAACGCCGATGAGCTGTTTAATGAAAAGCCGCACCTCGCTGATGACCCCCATTTTTTTCTGATTGATGCAGATATCTTCGATAATCTTGTCCGTAACCAATTCTTGCGGTGACCAGCGGTAGGCGATGCCGTGCAGAGAGAGCAGGCACCGGCCCAGGTCCACCAGTTCTTCGGTTTGAAGCGGTGTCTGGTGAATATCCACAAGGACGCCCCGGTAGTTGAGGCGTTTGGCGTCACCCATTGATGTCCCGATGGACCGCACCCGGCTCCACAAGGCATCGTAGGATTTAAATCCTTTTTCCGATACCAGTACGTCCGGGATGATGGAAAAAAAGATGTGAAGGTATTGGGCGGTCTCGCTGTTGTCGATGAAAAGGCGGACATTCTCGTAAGCGGCATTGCGCACCGATGCACCCATGGCCACCACCGTCTCCATTTCGTCCATGAGCAGGATTAAGCCCTGGTGCCCGAACCGCCGTAAAAACAGGATCAGGGAATTCATCAGCTGTCGGGCATTGGTCTTGGTCAGGTATTCATAAACCTGGAAAGGCTTGAGTTCCCGTTTGGTCACTTTGCCGCCGTCAAACCAGTGCATGAGAATTTCCCGGTTTGCCTTTCGGGTCTCCTCATTCTCCCCTTCTTCCATGGGAGCAAACCGGTTGCTCACTATGGCGGCCAGTGCATTGGCAAAGTTGATATCCATGTCCGGGATCTCCCTGAGTTCTTCGGCCAGAGCCGTACATTTTTCTGTGGCGGCCCCTGCCTTGACGTCTATGAATTCCGGTGACAGTGAGTCCAGCCAGGCGGTCAGCAGATTCCGGATGCCCATGCCGTTAAAATTGCCCTGGAGCTGCCGGACAATCGACTGGTAAACGGTTTCAAATTTGTGGATGGGCACATCCCGGGTAAGGACCACAAAAGAGACGGCAAATCCTTTTTCCATGGCCAAGAGACGGACTACGGACATGAAATGGGTTTTGCCGTCTCCGTAATCCCCGCTGATGAACCGCACCTTGGCCCCGCCTTGGGCAATGTAATTTCCCAGGTCGTCTTCGATATAAGAGAGCCATTTCTGCCGACCCACGGTAAATACCGGCACATATTCCACAGGCACACTGCCCTTGCGCAGCTCTTCGATAATGGATCTGGCCTGGAAGGGTTCGAGTTCTTTGAGGGCGTCCAATGATATCATGGCCGGGAGATCCTTTAAAGTTTATGAAAAGAGATGGCTGTGATCTGGCGCAGTTCCCCCTGGGTGTCCAGGAGCCACAGGGCCTTGTTCCGCCCCGGGGTGAGCTGGAGTTCGTACCCTTGGGACGTGCCTCCGATGCCTGCCTGGCAGTACCGCCATAGGTCCACGGAAAATTGGTCCAGGCTGTAGCCTTTGAATTTTCCCTTGTCCATATCCTGGAAAAAGGTTTTGGACTGCATATCGATCACATAGGCCAGGTAAAATTGTTGCATGGGAACGGGATGGCCGGCGGACAGATCTTCTTTTTCAAGGAGTTTCAGGTAGACCCTGCACAGGGAATCAATGAATTCCCGGGGATCATAGGGCGTATCATACAATTGCTTCTTGAGCCGGACCACCATGGCCATGATCCGCCTGGGATCAATGGATTTGAGCACCTTTTTGTTGATTTTCGTGGCGCGGCTGGCAAAATCAATCTCCCCGGTGATGCCCTTTAAGACCGTGAATCTGGGAAAATCCATCTCCATTTCAAGACCGGCTTCTTCGCATTGCCGGGTCAGGTCTTCGATAAGATCCATGCGGTACTGCTCAACCTTTTCATCGGCATAGGCTCCCAGGGTTTCAAATACCGGGGCGCAGCTTTTCAACGTGTCGTCCTCGCATATATCCCTGGCCAGTTTGCTTTTAAGCAGTTCATCCAGTTGGAGAAAGTCATCCCTTTCCGCACACCGGATGCACTGTTTGATCAAATCGGCTTTTTTTTCTTTCTGGTTGAGGTCCCGCTGAAAGGGCTGGAGGATCTCTTTTAAATCCTTTTGAACATCCTCAAGAAATTCGTTGGTTTCCGGCATTTGACTCCTCGTTTATTTTTAAAATTTTAATTGACCTGTTTTTTACACCGATGCCGGAAAAATTTCAATGGTTAAGAAATAGCATCAGCTGGACTGATGACTTTGGATATGGCATCATTGCTGAATTGAAGATCCCTGGTTTTGTCTGGAGAAGGTAAGTATGAAAAAACGATATGTAACAGTCCTGCTGGTTTTAATGGTCTGGGGTGGTTTTATGCCGGGTATTTTTCCGTCAGCATGGGGAAGTCCAAAAATAAAAATCCTGTTCCTGGGGGATTCCATTACCGCCGGATACGGGGTTGCCCAGGAGGAGTCCTATCCGGCCTTGTTGGGGCAGAAACTTGAATCGTTCGGGATTCATCATGTTGAGATCATCAACGGCAGCATCAGCGGTTCGACTACGGCCAGTGCCCTTTCCCGGCTTAAATGGTTCCGGAAAGCATCTCCTGATCTTCTGGTACTGGCCCTGGGGGCCAATGACGGCTTAAGGGGCCTGTCCGTGGAAAATATGGAAGAGAACCTGGGCAGGGCTATTTCATTTGCAAAAAACAGCAACATGGATGTCATCCTGGCCGGCATGCAGATTCCCCCCAATTACGGGCCGGAATATGCCGATGATTTCAAACAGGTTTTTATCACATTGGCCGATCTCCACGGAATTGTTCTGATTCCTTTTCTCCTGGACGGGGTAGGGGGCAGGGCGAATATGAACCAGCCCGACGGGATTCATCCTAACCGGGAAGGGCATCAGCAGATCGCAAAAACCGTATTCCCTTTTATTTTAAAACAGATTCAGGAGCCGTGATGGGGCTGGAAATTAATCATCTTTGCAAGTCTTTTTATTCTCCGGGAACCGGTATGATCCAGGTTCTCAATGATGTGAACCTCCAGGTCAGGCCCGGCCGGACCTATGCCGTCGTCGGCCAGTCCGGGTCCGGCAAGACCACCCTTTTGTCCCTGATTGCCGGTCTGGACAGCGCGGACAGCGGTGATATCATCCTGGACGGCGAAAACCTCTCCTTCATGAATGAAGACCGGCTGGCCCGCTTCCGGGCAGAGAAAATCGGGATTATTTTCCAGCAGTTCCACCTTATGCCCCATTTGACGGCACAGGAGAACATCAGTCTGCCTTTGGAAATCCTCAAGGCTCCGGACATTGAAAAACAAACCCGTGCCATGCTGGAAATGGTTGATCTCACCCACCGGCGTCACCACCTGCCCGGCACCTTGTCCGGCGGAGAATGCCAGCGGGTGGCCATTGCCCGTGCCTTGATCATCAAACCCTCCCTGATCCTGGCCGACGAACCCACAGGTAATCTGGATACGGTCACCGGCGAAACAGTGGCTGATCTGCTGTTTAATCTGGTGGAAACCGAAAACAAAAGCCTGATCCTGGTGACCCATAATCCTTCCCTGGCCGGCCGTTGCCGCAGTACATTCACCCTTGAACGGGGGGTGCTGTCCTGATGTTTTGGATACGGACGGCGTTCAGGGAATTGATCACCCACAAGGGGTTTTCCCTGTTTTTCATCCTGAACCTGGCCCTGGGACTGGCCGGGTTTATCGCCATTCAGTCCTTCCGGGAGTCGCTGGATCGCCACATGGATGACAATCTCAAAGAAATTCTCACCGCCGACCTGGTGCTGATTTCCTATGATTCCCTGACACCGCAGGAAATGCAGCAGGCAGACCGGATACTGGCCGGATACCTGGATAAGGCGCGGATGGTCACGTTTTTTTCCATGGCCCGGGGAGATGACCGCTCCAGGTTGGTCAGGGTTATGGCCATGGACGGGGCCTACCCCCTGTACGGCGCATTCACGTTTGAAGGCGAGACCGGTTCAAAAGATATTCAGGGCAACCCCGGGCTGTTTATGACCCGGGACACGGCCCGGGCCCTTGGGATCAAGACCGATGCCCACCGTGGAAAAGCGGTGAAGCTGGGAGAAAAAAACTTTCTGATCCGGGACTTTTTCAAGGATGATCCGGACAAGAACCTGACCGGCTTTGAACTGGCCCCCAAGGTTTATATGGGCCTGGACCAGCTGGACGGGACCGGGTTGATCCGGTTTGGCAGCCGGGTCCGGTATATGTATTACTATCGATTCGAACCCGGAGTAAATCTGGAAGGAAAAATCCGTGACATCAAACAGCATTTTTATGATCCGGTCCGGAATCAGCCCCGGCTTAATGTCCATGATGCCCGGGACGTCAACCAGCGGCTGGGGAGTCTCAGCCGGTATTTTACCCGGTACATGGGCCTGGTCAGTATCATTGCACTGTTCCTGGCCGGCATGGTGGCGGCCTATCTTTTCAGGGGATTTTTAACTTTGAAATCAAAGGAAATGGCCATTTTGATGACCGTGGGGGCGGCCCGTAAACATATTTATTTTTATGTGAGCTGCCAACTCATGTTCCTGGGCATACTTTCAGCCATCCTGGCGGTGATGGTTTCCATGGTGCTTCTGCCGGTTTTTCCCGTGATTTTCAAGGACCTGATTCCGGCTCATCTGAACCTGAGGGTCTCCTTTGAAACCCTGGCTGCTGCCCTGGCTGTGGGTATAGCCGGCAGTCTGGTGTTTTGTCTGCCCCTGTTTGTCACGATTTTCAGTATCCGTCCCCTGACCCTGCTTCAGGAGAATTCCGTGACAGCCCGGTTCTCAAAACGCAAAATCCTGTGGCAGGCATTGTCATTTGTGCCGGTCATCGCAGCGCTTTTCCTGATGTCAGTGATGGTGTCCGGGACCATGGCCGACGGAACCCTGTTTGCCGGCGGGTTTATCCTGGCTTTGGGCATGTTTTCCCTGGTCGGCAGCCTGGTGTTTTGGGGATGCCGTTTTCCGGCTGCGTCACGGCAGATCCCGGTGAAGATTGCTTTCCGCAACCTGTTCCGCAACAAGTGGTCGTCCCTGTCCTGTTTTGTCACCATTGCCATGGGCGTGTTTCTGATTGCCATTGTCCCCCAGGTCCGCAAAGGCCTGGAAACCGAGATTATCCGCCCAAAAGGATTGAAAATCCCGGTATTGTTCCTGGCCGATATCCAGGAAGAGCAAAAAACGCCCCTGATCCGGTTCATGGAAACGCAGCAAGGAGAGCTGACCCGGATTTCCCCCATGGTGCGGGGACGAATCAAGGCCGTGAACCACCAGCCCTTTTACGGGCCGAGTGATAGATCCGATAAAAGGGCCAGGGGCCGGCGGCTGGAGTTTATTTTTTCTTTTCGCAAAACCCTTGATGCGTCCGAAAAGGTGGTCCAGGGACGGCCCATCTCCCAAACCCCATGGGAATTCGGCAGCAACACACCTTTTGAAATTTCCATGGAACGCTCCTTTGCCGACCGCCATGAAATAAAGATCGGTGACGCGCTGGAAGTGGATATCCAGGGGATTTCCCTGACCGGGAAAGTGGTCAACTTGCGCCAGGTAAAATGGGCCAGCTTCCAGCCCAATTTTTTCATGCTGTTCCAGGACGGGGTGCTCAACGATGCGCCCAAAACCTATGTGGCCAGCATCTCCAACCTGGCCCACTCCCGCCGCCATGAACTAAAAAATAGAATTGTAGACCGGTTTTCCAATATTTCGGTCATTGATGTGACCCAGACAGCCCAGACCATCCTGGGTGTGACCGACCGCCTCTCCCTGTCCGTGAAATTCATGGCCTGGCTGGCCATTGCCGCGGGACTTTTATCCATATTTTCTATTTCCCGGCACCAGGCCTTTAAAAACCGGAACCAGATCAACCTGCTCAAGGTCCTGGGTACGGGTTTTAACACCCTGGGGCTCATTACCCTGCTGGAGTCGGGGTTTATCGGGTTTTCGGCAGGAATTACGGCCTTGTGCCTGAGTGTCGCGGTCTCCTTTGGGATCTCCTGGTATTTTTTTGACAGCCTGTGGCAGCTGGACGGGGGAACCCTTTTCCTGATCCTGTGTCTCTCAACGGTGACCTGCATGGCTACCGGCCTTGGGGCGGCATGGCAGGTCATGAAGGCCCGGCCGGTTCAGCTGCTGGGACAAGGGTACTCAAAATAGTGTCTGAGCGTAACTAATTGGAACTTTTATATAAAAAGGATAATAAGAAATGACGACGGCATGTGTAAGAAAAGTATTGCCCAATGTTAAGGATTTTAAAACGTTCTGGAAAAAACAAGGTCCTTTTCGGTACGCACTGACAAGCAAGGAGTATCCACCTGTGCTGCTGGAACCCGAAGAGTGGATATTTGGCCAAGATAAACAGGCGGTTCTTAAAGAGCTGATGCAGTTCTCCCGTATGAAGATGTTCTTTGCACCGGCCCCGTTCAACCCGGACAATAAAAATATCCTGCGTCCTGATGATATCTGTGCCTGGAAGATTGTCCATTTTCCGGAACCCTGGAATGCCATGATATGCGACGGGTTCCTGCCCGAAGGCCAGCTTACCCGGGCTGTGGTGGATGAGTGCTTGAGGCTGGGCCTTGCCGAGGATGAATCAGGTATTGAACAGGCTTTTTTCAGTCTGCTGGAAAGGCAGCTGGATTGTATGGGCTATGTATGGCTGCCGCCCCGGGGGAACGCAAAAACCGCCTTTATTCATGAATACCTGGAGGAGTGGCTCAAGGATGAGGAAGAGGGCGGGCTATTGTAGTGTTTTGTAAGTATCAATCTTGTTTTGCATGCCATTCGTTATCCGCTACCGACACAGGGCCCACTTGTGCCCTGATCCAGTCCAGAAATGCGTTATTTCCGTCAAGTACATCCAATCCAACGATACAGGGACAATCATAGCTATGCATGCCCTTCACCGCCTCCACCAGGTCAGGCAAACAATCCGCACGGGTTTTTGCAATCATCACCACCTCGCGCTCTTCTTGAAGGGTCCCTTTCCATTCATAAACCGAACGCATACCGTCAATGATGTTTACACAGGCGGCCAACCGCCGTTGAACCAATGTTTTTGCTATTTGTGACGCTTCGTCCATATTTCCGGCTGTCATGTATACAAATCTGATTTCCATCCGTTCCTCCATTTAGTAATTGGCGGTATCCAAATAATTGAAGACCTGATCCTGCTGCTCGTGTTTCTTCAACGTTTTATCTGCGGTCCTTACGGGGTTATTGCCTGGACAACCATCGGGTCCGAAATCCGTCCGGCCTGGGTTCGTAAACGGTCGGTAACAGCGGATGTCTTTGGAATTTGCCGTGCATAGGCGATGTAGCAGTCACGATACTGGTCGAGTGCGCGGCGCAACAATTGCTGGTTGCGTTGCCGGGCGAGAAATGCCTGTTTCTCCGCAAGATGGCTTTCGTATGCGGTGCGGACCTTGACGTCTGCAATTGTCTCTGGTGTCTGCCCGTCGATGACGTCCGGATGTTCGAAGGGAAAGATTGCACCCGCGTCCCAGTCCCCATCTATCGCACCCTCGGCGCCCACCCAGACATCAATCCAGGTCTCAAAGACCGAAAACATACCCTCGGCAACCTTCTCCGCCGGGAAACTGTCGGCCGGATAGCGCATGTATTCTGTGATTAGACCCATTAGGTCAAGCGTCTGGTCGCCGTTGGTCGGGTCATAGCTGGTCAGCGCTTGCTCCGTTATCCGAGCGGCCACAGCAAAGGTAGCCGTGGGTTGGTAGTTCGGGCATCCGCCGATCCGGGTTGCGGCGGCCGTCAGTACAGCGATGTACTCAGTCGGCGTCAAACGCTGCTGGTCCACAGCTTGCACAAATGCCTCGGCATTGACAAGCGACATGGAGAGGCACAGCATTGCTATTTCGTGTATGAGATCGGTGTAGTAAGTCATCAGTTCCTCCAATCAGGGAACGGTGCGTTGTTTATTGCGATTGCCTTTGGATACTTTCAGGTTGCGACTCGACGCAGTGTAGGTCATAAGGTGGTTCAGGGTATCGAAGACAATTTGGCCGTTCGTTCCACCCCCGCGAACCTGAGCTCGCCAGGGAATCGGCCAGAGGAATCTTCCATCTGTGGTACCTCCAGCTGGAAACCTTGACAATGGCTGAATGTTAGTAGAGACCGTATCCGGGGCACTTAACACTGTTCCATCGCTACCGACTGTTGATGAGAAAGCCACCCAAGAACCAGTATCCCTATGCTGTACCTCCGGACGATATGCCAGGGGACCTGATGATGTCGACGTGTATACGCCTTCACGCATTTCACAGTTATAAAACGATACGTTTTGGGGCATCATGGTTGGAGAGGCTTGAAAACCCACGTTGATGGTCGTTGAAGTTATCTGAGAGATGTCACGTTCGGGGAAAAAATCTGCCATCAGTTCCTCCGGTGTGAGCTTGGGGTACGCATCCTTGTGGAAAGCACTGTCAAGGTCGAGGATCAGCTTGATCCCACTGCGCTTGGAAAACTCCGTTTCCAAGACCTGCGCAAGGGATGCCCAGATCCCGTCCGGAGGCCTCAACAATCGCGCACATGCCCGTGGAAGCGACACATAGTAAATCTGTTCGAATAGCGGATCCTTGTGCGAGTACACTCCATAGACCGTTGCTGCCGCCGCAAAGGCCCTTGTTGTTGCTTGGTCGATCAGCCCTAACCGGTCACACTCTGTGCAGATCTCTGCAGCCACGATAGCAAGCTGTGAATCCGTCAGGTCATCAACATAGGCTGTACGTTCTGTGCCAAGCCAGTTCGCCAACTCGGCTTCGAACCGGCGGCGGAGATTTTCCCAGCTCTTCAAGTTGCTTAGACGAAATAATTAACATGTTTTAGCATGCTCCCGACCGACATCTTCGGATGAATTGCCCAATAACAAGTATAAATTCTGTATCAATAAAAAAACAAATTAACAATCATTTTGTGCATTTTGTGCCCGTGTTATCAAGTCTTTCCCAAGCAGATCCTGACTATTTCCCCCGGCCAGGGATTTTATCCGGCCGGGCTTTGGCGGAAATTCCCAGAATCCGTTAATGCCGCAGGTCTGGAGCATTGATGATAGATTGCTTTTGTCCAGATGTCGCTGCAGGGAGCTGACCATGAGAGGAACCTGGTCTGCTGGATAGAGCTCTCTGATTTCACGGGCAAGGTCGTTGACCCGCATTTGTCTGATAAAAAAATCCGTTATGATTGCGAGCGGCTTTTCACTTAAAATGAATTCGAATGCCTCCTGGGGGCCGAAAAAGGTCCGGGCGCAGAATCCGCATCCGTGAATGAGGCTGGAAAAGAGATCCAGATAGGGTGCTGATTGATGAATCACTACAATTACCGGGCGGTCTATCTGTGTTCGTTTATCTCTGATCCGGGCAAATTTCTTGGCGGTTGCGGTCTGTTTTCGTTTTTCAAGAATGCTGATCCAGGTGTCAATCGTTCTGACCGGCGCAGAAGATTCCAGATAGTTTGAACTGATATATGAAAAGGTATCCGAGGCCATCAACCCTTCTATGAGCCGGGGCGCGCATGTATCCAGAATAGTCGTGGCCACCGTTTCGCCCACTTTGGTGCCGGATTCGATTTTTTTTCTAATTTCAGCAATTACATAATCCGAACAGTGTCTGTCCAAGGCCCTGATGGCTGCTATGCTCACAAAAACAGCCGGATCTGTGACCGCCTTTACAATGGGCGCGGTGGATTCAAATTCCGGGTAATGTGACAGGGCAGTATACAAAAAAAAGCGGACCGAATTTTTAAGATCTTTCTCTTCGGTAAGGGTCAAAAGATCTCCCAACGATTCCTGGGGAATGGTCCTTGCAATGAGCCTTAACAAGTTCTCCAGCAGATCGGGGGTCTGATTTTCCAGATTGTCATGCAGTGCATGGGCCACTTCAGGTCCTTTGTCTCCAAAGTAATCAAAGGCCTTTAAGCGGTCTTTAATTATAGGGGAAACCAGCAGCCGGACATTGGGGTCCTCAGGGGGCTGGCAGGGTGGTGCTGGTTTGGCCGGCTTGGATTGCCTGGATAGTTGGGGCAGTTGAGACGGCTTTGCCTTTTCCCGGGGCTGGGACGCAGGCGGTGTTTTTTGTTTACCCTTTAAAAAAGTAAGGGCATC
>NZ_DDYV01000108.1:0-20412 GCF_002348205.1 Desulfobacter sp. UBA2225
AAATTACAGGCTCTTATGCTTACATCTATAGAATCCATAAGACCTGGCAGAACATATGAACGTAATTTCAATAAAAAGAATAAAAAATTCCATCTGGAATACAGGCAACCAGCTTGATACTTTGAGGTGTCTTAAGTCAACGGCATTGAGAGGAGACTGACGCAGATAAGACGTGGAGGCTTTTCCTTGCGAGAATGGATCGGCGGAAGATGAAAACGACCACCGAGGTGAAAGATGAAGGCGTCGTGATATCTTTCAATCCTGAAATTGATCCTAAGCTCAAGGAATACAGCGAAGCGGCCCTCAAGGAAAACTCCGAGCAGATGAAATATTTGCCTTTGAGATTATGGGCAAGCTACAAAAAAGAAAAGGATGAGCGCTCAAAGCAGTATGAACAGTACGACAACAACCTTCAGCTCGCCTTGCAGGAAACCAAGGAGATAATCGAGAAATTAAAACAGGGCGATGATGAAAGTTTCCGTCTTCTCAATCATTCAATACCGGCAGATGTCTGCTCTATCTTGCTGACGGATTATTTCGACAAACTTTCCGAAGAAGAGACAGGATATTGCAAAGATATCATCTTGGAGTATTCGCGGGTTCCACTCAAGCCTCATTACCGATATCAAATTTCAGATGGGACTACGTCGGCCATTTCCGCTTTGCCGGTAGTGTTTCAGAATTATCCGGTGGAAAGGGAAAACATCAAGGTAATTCTACTTCTAACCCTGTTTGATTATTCCCCGGTCGGTATGGGAGGAGGCAGTTACTACGTCTTTCCCAGCATGGCGATCAATAAATTATGGGAAAGCCATTTTGATGACATGCAATCTCTGTTTATCGGATATTTGCTTTTGAAGCCCCAATATGAGGATCTGAGGGAAAAACTTCGCCAGGAGAGTTACAAAAAAGGAGCCTATAAGATTGACAAAGGACAACTTTACAAGGACTTCTTCAAAAAGCATGAACATGATCTGAAAAAAATCATGGAGAATAATATCTCCATATATGATTTAAAGAACATAGAACAAACTGATTTAAATATCTTAAATACGGGCTTTCAGTTAATTCCCGTGAAGACAGCTAATGCTATGCATAAACAGCTGACGCTGTCCATAATCGTCACTTTTGCAACCAATCTATTGTCCCGTGACCGGGAAGACGAAGTCGATTATTCAGTCCGCCAGTCCTTCTTAGAAAAATTAGCATATTTTGTCCTGAATGCTTCCGAGCATGACATTCCCGATTATTTAAAACCGTTTCTCGACGGCTTCAATGGCTCGGAAGCTATCGCTGATTTGTTTGAGCAATTTATTTTGGTTGAAGATCGGTTGGATACTTACGACAAGTTCTGGCAAGTCTGGACACTATTTTTTGAAAAGATAGTTGACCTGTGCAAGAACGGGGATGGATACTGGTATGTGGACAGGATCATCAAGACTTATCTGTTTGCACAAAGCCCTTGGAAAGAGACCGCCACTGATTGGCACACGTTCAAAGACAGCAACAGCCTGTTCTTCGAGGAAATAGGCAAGAATATCGGCCATTGTCCCTCCACTTTGTATTCGCTGGCCAAATCGTTGAATAATATAGCCAGCCGGTATCTCAATCCTGGCATAATGTGGCTGTCCGGTATGTTGACCTCTAACAAAAAATTATGGACAGCTAAATTGGAGACCAATACCCTTTATTATCTGGAGAGCCTGGGTAGGAAATATATCTACAAGGAACGCGAAAGAATACGGAGGACCAGGAAGTTGAAAGATGAGGTTTTGGTGATATTGGAATTTCTGGTCGAGAAAGGATCGGTCGTGGGTTATATTTTAAGGGAGAATATACTGTAATCTTAAATTTAATTCGAGCCAGAAAATTTACCGGATAAACCGGTGATTCTCGTATTAAAACTTACAATTTTTAGAAATTATGAGGAATCGGAACCTCCACAATCTGTCTATAAACGCTCGCTTTTCAAGGAGCGGTGCCGGGCACAACATCTTGTGCCCCTTCTCTATTCTGTCGAGGGAGAATGATACATTATTTTCGTTTCTGCCCGAAAATTCAGAACAATGAAAATGTGAGTGATTATTTTTTTCGTGCGGAAAATATCCAGACAAGGGACCATCCCAAGGCCACGGGCAGAATTCCCGACACGATAAACATTGAAATCTGCCCCTGCCACGGTTTTGTCCATAAGGCACTGATGATGATGTCGGCTGCCGACAATACAACGGCAAGTCTCATTTTCATTGTGAATACCCTGGCAGACGCTCTTTTTGTTCTCCTGCCCGAAGGTTTTGGGGTAATCATTCTGGGTACAATAAAGATACACAATATCAGAAGGATAAGTAGAAGAATTTCGCTGATACCGGTCAATTGAATTTCCTAAAATTTGTTGTATTCAATTTTTTCTACCTGTTATAAATGGATTTGAGCTCTGCATAGGCCTGCTGAATTTCCAAGAATTTTTCATTGGCAAGGGTTGAAAAGTCTTCACCCAGGTGGGACAGTTTGTCCGGGTGGTATTGCTTGGCCTTGTTTTTATATGCAGTTTGAATGTCAGACCAGGATGCAGAGCTGTCCACACCAAGAATATCATATGGGGATTTAAGGGTACCGGGTTTGGCTGATTTTTCCCCTTTTGTTGACTTTCCCGTTGTGTTGGACCGGTATGAAGATTGGTTTTGTGCGCCTTGTTTAAATGTTTCGGTAGGTTCTGGGCCCTTGTCGTTCTTTCCAAAGGATTGTTTACCTCCCTTTTTAAATAAAAAGGAGGGCAGCCGGCCATATCGGATCAGATGATACAGACACACCATCACCAGACTGTCGTCTATCCATCCCACCAGGGGCAGATACATTTCGGGAATGAGATCCGCAGGCGAAATAAGATAGGCCAGGCCCAGAAGAACCAGTATAAATTTAACCAGGGTGGCCATTGTCATTTCCCGGCGGTCAGGACATCAATCATGGTGAAAAGTTTCTGCTCAACGTCATTTGTATCAATTTTGTTTTTTAGAAAAACAACCGCGTCAAAGGTGCCTGAAACATAAATCTGCCGTCCGTTTATGTTATGTTTCAGTTCAAACAGTGCAGACCCGTCTGGGGCTTTCAACGTATATGTGTGCCATCCGTGTCCGCCTATATATTCCTCCGGGACACCTAACTTTTCTTTCTGGATTTCGGGGTCTCGTATTTTTTCAATATTGGAAATCTCAAAGTCCGTTCCAAGTTGGTTGAAACAGGCCACCAGGGCCTTGGCTGTGCCTGATGTGTCCGCTTTTCCCTGCTGATGGCTTTCCGTAACTTGAAGGGTGAATCCTTTGAACAATCCGGGGAAGGTGTTTGCTCCGTATTCAAGCATGGCCTGGAGCCCGACAATCTGTTTGGCCATGTTCGGGGCAATGACCGCAGGAATAGATCCGTTTTTAACCGTACGTTCAAGATCCTGCCTGTCTCCGCCCGTGGTGCCCATGACAAAGGGGATCTTATGCGCAACATAGAATTTTGCATTATCATTTACAGCGGTCGGGTGGGTATAATCAATACAGATGCAGCCGGGATAGGATCCAAGAATGTCATTGATTTTATCTTCCCTTTCACTGGGTTTTAAAAGGGTCACTGTTGTCTGATCCACAGAGACTTCACCCTGGGTAATCTCCTCCCCGGTCAGGGAGAACGGTACAAGGGTAAAGCGCTCATCCCGTAACGCCGAGGNNCCATTATACGGGCCACATTACCGGGCAGTCCGCTGATCATGATGGGTATACAATTCATTTCAAATCTCCTTGAAGGCTTTGGACAAAATTGGTCAGACCGGCCAATCCGGGTTCATTTAGGTTTATGAGTCGACATTCAAGTCCTTTCAGAGCTGCCGGGATATATTTTTCAAATTGGTTCTTCTTTTTAATTCGGGTCAAAAAACCAAACGCGCCCAGCATTTGAAGGTTACGTGAAATACAGCAGTATCTGAAAGAGTGTATAAAAGCTGCCATGTCAAAGGATACCTGAAGACCGATTTTTTCCAAAGTATAGTTTAAAAGTTCATCCCGGACAGCCTGGGACAGTGTAACATAGGGGTCAATCAAAAGGGAAGCCAGATCATATTGAATGGGCCCCGGTCGGGCAGATTGAAAATCAATGAACCAGGGGTGGCCGTCATGGATCATGATGTTTCTCGACTGGCAGTCCCGGTGCATGAGCCCGTTCATTGCATGGATCAATGCATTGTCGGCAATATGGGAAAATTGCCGGGCAAAATTTTCAAACCCTTCTTTTCGGCCAACGTATTCATTGACAAAGGCTTGCATGAAATACCGGCATTCCAGATCCAAAATCATCTGTTTTGAGTAGGACGGGGTCTGGCAGGTCCAACTCGTATCAAAATTCTCAATCCCTTTGAATGAAAAATCAATCAGGCGGTCAATGACACGTTGATACCATTTAATAATCCGTTCTTCCTTCATTCCCCGGATATGGTCGACCAGGTGGGTACTGCCAAGATCTGCCACGGCTACCTGGCCCGAAATAGTGTCATGGCCCATAATTGGGGGAACGGCAATACCTTTGCCGGCCAGATGCTGCCCGATTTTTATAAATGCGTTCAACTGGGCTGTGCCATTGTTGTTTCGGGCCGTATCCAGACAGATGCCGTGATCCGATATAATCAGGCTTTTTTCTCGATGCCGGGCGCGGAACCAGAGACGGTCCGAACCGTCCCCGGCAATGGCCTGAATATCAATGCCGGGAATCTGAGACGGGGTTAAGCCAAAAACTTTGCCGGCCAGGCATTCCCTGGATGTGTGCTGGTAATCCTGGGGGGTGCCCATGTCCCGCCAATAAAATTCCTTTGCCATAAGCGCGGAAATTTTTTCCAGCTCACACACTTTTTTATACACATCGATACTTGAAAATATTGTTTCATGGGGCATGTATTCAAATAACCCTGGGGATATTGCCTGGATTCCCGTGAACGCAAGCCCGGATTCCGGGGCCTGGGAAAAATGCCTGACAATGCCGAGTTCTGGTGTTGCCTGCTCCACACAAAGGGTGTTAAACCTGTAGCAGTCATGGACCAGCAAGGTGGCCAGGGCATGAGATGCCTTGTGACGGGCCATGAGATATGACAGGTCAAAATCACAGATCACATCTGCATTCACCACAAAAAAATCATCATCTGCCAACTGACTGCCAAGGTTGGCAATGGCCCCGCCGGTATCTAAAATTACGGGCTCAAAAACCACTTCCAAAAGGTTTTTTGACCGGTGGTTGTCAACAAACGTTGCAATGGCATCTGCCAGATGGTGGGCATTGATAAAAATTTTTGTGCAACCGGCATCTAAAAGATTCCTGACGGCATAGTCGAGAACGGGCCGGCCGTTGATGGTAAAAAGGGGCTTGGGCAAATGCTGTGTATAGGGCAGCAGCCTTGTGCCAAACCCTGCTGCAAGTATAAGGGCTTTCATGATGGTCAGCTTGAGATTCGTCTGGAAAGCAGATCAATGATCTCTTTGTACCCGTCTATGCGTTTCTGGTCCCCGGAACCGTTGATATGGTTTTTGGCAAAATAGTTTACGGCGTTACGGTAGTTGATCAGGGACAAGGATTCCTTTCGTACCACCTGGTTGCGTCTGTATAGTTTGTTGCCAAAGGAGAGCAGCTTTTTTGCACGCTCTTTGACATCATATTTGTCTGTCTTTTCTTTTTCCAGGAATACAAGGCAGGTCATATAGGATTCAAAGAAGGGAATGAGAAAAGCTGCAAACCATTTAAGTTTTCTCAATCCTTCCGATGTCAGGTTAAAGGTGTCGGCATATTCAGTATCCGGCACAAGAATTCCCTCGTTGATAAATCCTTTTATCGCCTTTGAGATCTGCTCTTGTGCTGAAATTTGCTCATCAAATGAAAATTCGTCCGTGAACAGTTTTTGTAAAAATTTATACCTGGATACAAGATCCTGAATGTCAAACTTAAACCGGTCTATTTCCATAATAGCTGCAGCCGTATAGGCCGCCGGTACAAAGAAGCAGATGACCGAATTTTTATAGTAGTCCAGAACCGGTCTTTTGTTGTGCTTGACAATGAGCATGGTGGTATCTGTGATCTCATCCTCGTCTTCATCGGCAAGCTCAATGAAGTTTCTGGAAAGAAAATTTTCAATAACCGAATCAAAGGCATTGTCCGGGTCAATCATCAGTGTGTCGGACAGATATGCACCGTGATAGACCAGATGATTCATATAGGTGTTTATTCGGGCAAACATCTGTTTTTTTGTAAACGTGCTTTCAGAGCAGTTAAGGATGCCGGAGGCAATAATACCATGGGGCGTGGCAACGATATTGTCATTGATGTGATTTATCAGCTTGTATCCGAATCTCTTGACAAAGTGACTGAACTCCGGATCACTGAACTTTTTGAGATCAACGCCTTTTTCTTCCATATACCTGTTCATGGAAATCGGCGTGTCAAATCTTATATACACTTTGCCGTATTTGCGTTTTAAAAATTTGCGTGTGTTCAACAACCCTTTCAGGTTTTCAGGTGTTTTGTTGCCACCTTCAATTTCTTTGAGATATGCGTCCTCTTCCAGGACCCTGTCATATCCGACATAAATGGGCACAAAATAGAGATCTTCACAGGCGCCGCTTAAAAATGCCCGGATAATCATGGAGAGCCCGCCGATTTTAGGCGGCAGTACTTTTCCCGTCCGGCTTCTGCCCCCTTCAATATAAATTTTGATGTTAAACCCCTCATAGAGCAGTTTTTCAATATATGCCGCAAAAATTCTGGCATACAATTCCGCGCCCTTGAACGTCCTGCGCAGGAAAAACGCCCCGGCACCCCTGAATAAAGGGCCAAGGGGCCAGAAGGAAAGGTTTTTGCCTGCCGCAATGTGGGGGCAGGGCATATTGTTTTTATACATAACATAGGGTAAAAGCAGGTAATCAAGGTGGCTTTTATGGCAGGGAATCAGAATCAGCGGGGCTTTGCTGTAAGTCTCCCGCATCATGTTGATCTCATCCTGGGATACGGAAATCCCCTCAAATATGTTCTTAAATACCCAGGTAAAAATCCAATCTAAAAAGTTTATCACCCTTAAACTGTAATTGGATGCAATTTCATCGATATAGCCCGCGGCCTTTTTGTTTACCTTTCGCAAAGGGGTCCCGGTTTTATCCGCATAGGCCGCCAGATATTCTCTTAGGGATTTTCTGTTAAGAATGTCCTCGGTGATTTCCTGACGGGATTTAAGCACGGGTCCTGTGATGCTTTTGCGCTGGCGGTTGAGGATATCCACAAGCAGGCTTCTCAACCGATGGGTCTGGAATTCCGAATCAAGACGCTGGATTTCAGGCCGGGCTAGGAATTCTTTCAGATTTACGGGCCGTGCAACTTCGACCCGGATTTTATCCGGTTGCCTCAGCATGGTAAACACCCTTTTGAGGCGACCGGGTTTTTCATGGGTGCCGAAGATTATATCCCCAAGGCTTGGATTTTTGTGCATGGGTTTGGTGATATAGATAATATCTTCAGGCACAATAACAACCGACTTTTCAATTTGTTTCTGCAATTCAATCAGATGAAATAGAGGATCCGGTGTAGATCTGATAAACCTGTTATAAAATTCATCCTCTTCTATAAGGCTGATAAATCCTGCCCGGTTTTCCAGAAGCATTTTCCGGGCATATCCGCTGGCATAGATATCTTTGAAATGGAAATTGTGGAAAAAGAAGTATAATTGCGACAGAATAATTCTTCCAATCTGTTTTGCGGGCAGAAGAAAGAAAAAACGTAAATCAAAACTCAGTTCAGGATAGGGTCCGTTTATGCGTTTCAAAAGGGTGTGAAAATATAAAAAATCAAAAATATGCTTGTTTTTACAGGCAAAAACAACAATTGAATCCGGTGCCGTATTTTTTATCCGTTTAAGGCTGGAGTTACCAATACTGATTTTATTAACAAGATGGTTCAGTGTTTTTCCAATGATAAAGCTTTGGGTGCCAGGATAAAAATTTGAATAATAATCATAGGAATCGTTAAGTAGAAACGCTATTATTTTATGTATTTTTGTTCTGGTGGCTGAGACCAGATTATTTATCGGTGCAAACAAACTCATAGGGTGTCCTTTTTTTCCTTCGAAGCTTGAAGGGTCAATCGTGGCAGGAACGCTTTTTTCGGTTAATTCAATACCAGAGCTTGGTTTACATGGCAATATGATAATTTTATTCAGGTGTCTTGATATAGGTAAAAACGCCTTGATAAAATCAGGGGCCTGTGATACTTTTCTCCATCTATTTGAAATTGAAATAAGCATATAAGCAAGTACATTAATTTTTTTGGGTATGGATCACATATTTACGTATCAAATGTTTAGACGGGAATTTAAGGAGGATAACCTATGAAAACGTTAATTGGCGGAGCTATTGCAGTTCTTCTCGGAGTTGTTGGTCTGGCGGTATGGTTTACAGAGTTTATACAAATTATTACCGGATGTATCCCTGTTGTTCTTCTCGTGGGTGGCGGTTTTGCACTCTACCTTGGATTTGACGAGTTGAAAGACTCTTGGAAAAATGACGAAGGCGTTGACGCTTCTACCGATTAAACCAAGACCTAACTTGCCGAATCGTAAAAAGAATCGGCAGTAGGAAAAGCGCAATATAATTCCGCGTTGTCGGATTTATCAGTCCATAGTATAAAGCTAAAAAGGGGCCGTGATAGAAAGTCACGCCCCTTTTTTTATTTGTATAGATAAAAGTCTTGTGACTCCTGCCTAAACTCCTGCAATGGTCTTTGCCAGGCTTTTTCCAATTCAACGGGATCATTCATTTTTTCAATATTTTTCCGCAAGTTCCGGCTTCCTAAAATCAGATCCATGGGCAGGCGCTCAAATTCATATTCATAGGGCGGCGTCTTGAACTGAAAGCCGTTGGGGTGTGCTCTCATGATTTCCTGTAATAAAATCAGGGAACACAGATAGGGTTTATATTCATCTCTGTCCATGATGTGGATTTGAACCCCTTTGCATGTCTGGTTCTGCCATTTTCCGGATGTGGGTTGGAAACACAGTGGCCGCAGCACAATGCCTTTAAGACGGTCTTTCACGGCCTGTATCAATGTCATAGTATCCACATAAGGCGCGCCGAATTGTTCAAAGGGCAGCGTGGTCCCCCGTCCTTCCGACAGATTGGTGCCTTCAAAGATAACCTGGCCGGGATAGACCATGGCGGAAAGCGGGGTGGGCAGGTTCGGGGAAGGCGGAATCCAGACTAATCCGGTGTCCTGCCAGTACATATCCCGGGTCCATCCCTGCATGGGAATCACGGTAAGGTCACAACCGATCTTTTGGGTTGTATTGATATAGGCGGTAATTTCGCCTATGGTCATGCCGTGGCGCATGGGTATGGGGTATCGCCCAACAAATGACGCACACTCTTCTTCAAGGATATTGCCCTCTACCTGCAGGCCGCCAACAGGGTTGGGCCGGTCCAGGATCACTACGGATCTGCCGAGTTTTGCTGCCGTTTCAAGGCAGTATGAGATGGTATATATAAAGGTATACACACGGGTACCCACATCCTGGATATCAATGACCAGGGTATCGATGGGGTCAAACATATCGGCTGTGGGAACCCGTGTTTCACTATATAGGCTGAATACCGGTATATTCAGATCAGGATCCCTGAAATGCCCCGATTCAATCATATTGTCCTGCTTTTCGGCAAAAAAACCGTGCTGGGGTGAGAACAAGGCGCAAACCCGCCCTGGAAAAAGTCTGCTTAGAACATCCTTTGCATGTGCAAACCGGCTTGTGATTGAGGCCGGATTTGCCAAGAGGCCTAAGCGCATGCCTTTCAAATATTCAGGCGGATTATCGCAAAGGCTCTCCAGTCCGGTTTTAATCCTTGGTGCGTTTTTGTTCAATGCTAACCTCCAAATAATCTTTATCGTCCTCTTAATCTTGCCCATGCTCTAAATACCGATAAATTCGAGCAAGATTAAGATTAAGAGCAAGAAAAACGGCCGAGAGGGTAAGGATCATACTTTACAATCCGTATGACTCATTATCACAGGTGTTGACAAAAATTCAAATCCTAACTAATTAGTACTGTTTTATCCAACCTGCAAATCAATGGAGCACATTTTTCATGTCGTTTTCAATCAGTGAGTCCGTAAAGGCCATAAAACCCTATGAGGCCGGCAAACCTTTAAGTGAGGTAGAACGCGAGTATGGTATTTCCAACGCGGTAAAGCTTGCCTCCAATGAAAACCCTTTCGGGTGTTCGCCCAAAGTGGCCCAGGCTGTCTTGTCAAAATTGTCCGCGATGAACCGGTATCCTGAGCCGGTCCCTTTTATACTATGCCAGAAACTTGCTGAAAAATACCATGTTCAGATGGAAAATCTGGTCATTGGAAACGGTTCCGATGATATCATTGCCCTGCTTGCTCATGGATTTTTGGACCCCGGACAGGAAGCGGTGATGCCGCTGCCGTCCTTTCTGATGTATGAGATCAGTGTGAAAACCGCAAAAGGTGTTCCGGTTATGGTCCCCCTCAAGGATTTTTCCACCAATCTTGACGGGCTTGTCAAGGCGGTCACCCCAAAAACGAAACTGGTCTTTGTGACCAACCCCTTTAATCCTACCGGGGCTGTAATTACCAAAGATGAATTTTTACGATTTGCCGATCAATTGCCGGACACTGTGCTGATTGTCGTGGATGAAGCGTATATCGAATTTGTACGCGACGATTCGGTCTATAATGCTTTGGATGTGCCGTTGACGGATCCAAGAATCGTTACCCTAAGAACCTTTTCCAAAGCATACGGCCTTGCCGGTTTCCGCATTGGCTACGGGGTTATGGATAAAGCTGTCGCTGAAATTTTAAACCGGATACGTCAACCCTTTAATGTAAACGCCCTTGCCCAGGTTGCGGCCCAAGCCGCGCTGGAAGATACCGATTTTCTGTCCAAAACCATCTCCGGTACCCACCAGGGCATTGATTTTTTAACCCAAAAATTCACGGAAGCCGGTTTTGAGGTGCTGCCCACCCAGGCCAATTTCCTTATGATGGATGTAAAGACCAATTCCCGGGAGATCTGTGAGAAACTGCTTCGAAAAGGGGTGGTGGTGCGTTCTCTGGCATCCTATGGATATGACACCTTTATTCGCATAAATGCCGGCACGGACCAGGAAAATAAGATATGCGTGGATGCCCTGATCAGTGTTGCAGGCAAATAAAATAATGGGCAGGCGTATTGTTACCATTGACGGGCCGGCCGGTGCCGGTAAAACAACGGTTTCAAAAGCGCTTGCAAGGGAGCTTGGCTGGGTTTATGTGGACACCGGTGCTTTGTATAGAGCTGTTGCGTTTGAAATCAAGCGCCGGCAGATCAACTGGGAAGACAGTGCCCGGCTTGAACGGTTTCTTGCCTGCCTTGATCTTGATTTTGTCATGGACGGACGGGACCCTGTTCTGACATCATCAGGCCGGGATATCAGCTCATATATCCGCACCAATGAAATCAGTATGCTGGCCTCGGCCACGTCGGCGATCCCCCAGGTGCGAAGGGCATTGCTGGGGATTCAGAAATCCATTGCCGGGGAAAGGGATGCCGTGTTTGAAGGCCGGGACATGGGTACGGCTGTTTTTCCCAACGCGTCTTATAAGTTTTTCCTGACCGCTGATGTTAACGTACGTGCCCGGAGACGATTTGAGGAATCAAACGCCTCCGGAATTTCATTTGGAAAAATTCTCGAAGATATGATCAAGCGGGACGCAGATGATACCCAACGTCCCGTATCTCCATTAAAACAGGCTCCGGATGCTCTCCTCATAGATGCAACTGCATTAGATGTTTCCCAGGTCGTTGAAAAAATGAAAAGCATCATCAAGAAGGTTTAAAAAGTTCCGGAATTCCTTGATTTTTCATTTTTTCGTTGGTATAAGAACCAATTGTATCCGCCTTCGCCATCTTTTCCTTATGATTCAAAGGCGGGTAACATCATCGATTAGGGGGATAAACATTAATGAACAACAACATTGCTGAAGAAAACCAAAACATGAATCAAGAATTAGAGACCCAAAATGAGGTAAAAGAGTCCGAACTCGAACTCACCGGAGAAGAGACCATGGAAGAACTGCTGGATATCTATGATTCCAGCCTCAGTAAATTTGAAGAGGGACAGGTTGTCACCGGAACAGTGATCTCCGTCGGCAGGGAAAGAGTCCTTGTGGATGTGGGATACAAATCCGAGGGGCAGATCTCAATTCATGAATTCATTAGTGAGGACGGCAATGTCAGCGTCAACGTCGGCGACGAGTTTGAGGTGATGATTGAAGTATGGGATGAAGAAGAGGAGACCGTTCTTCTGTCCCGTGAGAAAGCCAAAAAGGTTAAAGTGTGGGACGCCATCAAGGACATCTACGACGAAGACGGTACCATTGAGGGTGTCATCACCAGTCGGGTTAAAGGTGGTTTCTCCGTTGATATCGGACTGCTGGCCTTTTTGCCCGGCTCCCAGGCGGACCTGCGGCCCATCCGCAACATGGATGAAATGGTCGGCCAGACGTATACCTTTAAAATTCTCAAGTACAACAAGAAAAGAAACAATATTGTTCTGTCTCGCCGGGTACTGCTTGAAAACGAAAGAGAAAAAATGCGCAGTGCCACCCTGTCTGCCATTGAAAATGACAAAGTCATGGAAGGTATTGTCAAAAATATTACCGAATACGGTGTCTTTGTTGATCTCGGAGGCGTTGACGGACTTCTCCATATTACCGATATTTCCTGGGGACGGGTTAAACATCCCTCTGAACTCTTCTCCGTTGGCGATCATATCAAGGTGAAAATTCTCTCCTTTGATTTTGAGAAGGAACGGGTCTCCCTGGGCATGAAACAGTTGACGCCTGATCCCTGGACAACTGCTGCCGATAAATATCCCATCGGTTCCAAGATCAAAGGCCGGGTGGTCAGCCTGACTGATTACGGGGCGTTCATTGAGCTTGAAGAGGGTGTCGAAGGTCTTATCCATGTTTCTGAAATGTCTTGGACCCGCAAAATCCGTCACCCATCCCAGATGGTTGCCGTGGGCGAACAGGTTGAGGCTGTTGTTCTGGATCTTAAACCTGAAAACCGTAGAATTTCTCTGGGCATTAAACAGACTGTCGAGAATCCCTGGGAAGTCATTTCCCAAAAATATCCAGTGGGCACCATCATTGAAGGAAAAATCAAGAACATTACCGAATTTGGTCTTTTTATCGGTATTGATGACGACATTGACGGCCTGGTTCACATCTCTGATATATCCTGGACCAAACGGATCAAGCATCCTTCCGAAATTTATAAGAAAAATGATACCATCCAGGCAGTTGTACTTGACATTGACAAGGCCAATGAAAGATTCTCTTTGGGTATTAAGCAGACCCAGATAGATCCATGGGAAACCGTTGCCCAACGCTATGACGTGGGCAAGGAAATTTCCGGCGTCATCACCAACCTCACCGATTTCGGTGTGTTTGTAGAGCTTGAAGAAGGCATTGAAGGGCTGGTTCATGTATCTGAAATCAGCAAGGAAAATATCAAGAGTCCCAAAGAGCATTACCAGATCGGCGAAACCATTACGGCCAAGGTAATGAATATCAATTCCGATGAAAGACGGATCGGCCTGTCCATCAAGCGCCTGAAGGAAGATGATGATGACAACAGATATCTTGAAGAAATTGCAAAAAGTTCCAAACCTGCCGCATCCGCATTTGGAGAGATGCTGAGAAGCAATATCCAGGAAAAACTGGAAGCGGAGAAAAAAGAAAACGAGTAATCCCTGTCTGACAGGCAGTAGCAGGATTGCAATTTTTTAAATTTTGAAGGCCGGACTGATCCTCTAAACAGGACATCCGGCCTTTTTAGTTCCAATCAAAATTAAGGAAGAATCCCTTATGTTTGCTAGACGCCATCCTTTTTTGTTTTTTCTTTGTGTTATCTGTGCCTGCTTTACCTTAGGGTTGCTTGCCCTCTCCGGTGTTGCCGTGCTGGGTGCTATTGCCGTGAACAGTGAGATCAGCGGTGCCATCGCCTCATCCCGGGGTAATATCGGCGTGGTTGAGGTCACGGGTCCTATTATATCTTCAAAAAAAATTATTAAAGATATTCAAGGGTTCAAGGATGATGACACCATTAAGGCGATTATTTTAAGGGTTGACAGTCCAGGCGGTGGAATCGGGCCTTCCCAGGAAATCTACCGGGAACTTTTGAAGACCCGTGATGCAAAAACCGTGATTGCCTCCATGGGTTCTGTTGCGGCCTCCGGAGGGTATTATATTGCATGCGCAACCCAGGGTATTGTTGCAAATTCCGGCACCATCACCGGTTCCATCGGCGTAATCATGGAGTATGCCAATCTTGAACAGATCGCTAAAAAAATCGGGATCTCTCCTGTGGTAATAAAAAGCGGTGAGTATAAGGACATGGGATCCCCCACGAGAGAGCTTAAAGAGAGTGAAAAACAGCTGTTTCAAAATCTTGTGGATGAACTGCATGCTCAGTTCGTATCCGATGCGGCTGCAGCCAGGAATATGGAAACTGATGCCATGGCCAAACTGGCTGACGGCAGGGTTTATACCGGACAGACCGCCATGAAACTTAAGCTTGTTGATCGTATCGGCAACATGGATGATGCTGTGCAGTGGGCCGGACAGATGGCCGGCATTGAAGGGGAACTGACCCCTGTTTATCCCAAAGAGGATAAAATAACCCTGTTCAGAAGACTGGCCGAAACCCTGCTTCAGGATGTTAATTGGGGCAGCAGCCTGTCCGAATCCTTCAGGTATGTTTTCAACTAAGAACGAATCTACTCAAAAATATCAACCTCGCCTGCACCGTGCCTGATTACCTCTGGCTCGTCCTCAACCAAGGAGATTACGGAAGAGGGGATGTTCGGCACAGGACCTCCATCCAGAACCATGTCTATCCTTGCGTCGAAATAATCATGGAGTAGGGATGCATCTTCAAACACTTTGCCGTCAGGGTCTGTGGCGGAGGTTGAAATAATGGGGTTTCCCAGTTGCAGGGCAAGGTTGATGGCGATTTGATTGGCCGGGACTCTGATGCCTGCGGTTTTTCTTTTTGTCAGCATAATTTTGGGCACCATCTTTGATCCGGTCAGAATAAAGGTATAGGGACCGGGCAGCAAACGTTTCATGTGGCGATAGGCTATATTGGAGACCTTGGCATAGTCGGCAATATTTTTTAGATCCGGGCAGATGAAGCTGAAAGGCTTGGTTTTATCCCGTTGTTTGATCTGGTATATTTTTTCAATTGCCTTTTTGTTCATGATATCACAGCCGATACCGTAAAAGGTGTCTGTGGGATAGGCGATAATACCGCCTTTCTTGAGACTTTCCACAGCCATGGATATAATTCTTGCCTGAGGCGTATGGGGATTAACATTATATAACATAGGGGTTCTCCTGGAATTCGGAATATCTAAATTTCATCACCAAAACAGATGCCAAGCGTTCTGGCGGTCAGGATCAACTCTCCGTGGGGATCAACGCTGCGTATTCTGTTTACGGCATCTTTTAAATTTACGCTTCCCATCATTCCGCTGGGCTTAAGTGCTACCATTTTGCCAAAAGTTCTGCCGGCTGCCATATGCACCGCCTGAACCCCGAACCGGGTGCATAACTGCCTGTCCCAGTGGGTTGGCTGGCCCCCGCGCTGGAGATGACCAAGGACCACGCACCGGCTCTCTTTGCCGGTTTTTTCCTGAATTCTTTCGGCAATTGCATAACCAATGCCGCCAAGACGGACTTCTCTGTCTGTTTCATCATTGTCAGACACCACCATGCTGTCGTCAAGTTTTGCACCTTCGGCCACAATAACAATGGTGAATAATTTGCCTGTGGCTTCCCGGGCCCTGATTTTTTTCTCAATGGACGGCATATTAAATTTTATTTCAGGAATCAGAATAACATCCGCCCCTCCGGCAAGCCCGGCATAGGCGGCAATCCAGCCGGCATACCGGCCCATGACCTCAAGCACCATGACCCGGTTATGGCTCTGGGCTGTTGAATGCAGCCGATCAAGGGCATCCACGGCACAGGCCACGGCTGTGTCAAATCCAAAGGTCTGCTGGGTGGCATCCAGGTCATTGTCTATGGTCTTGGGGACACCGATGACAGGCAGCCCTGATTCATGCATCTGCAGGGCTGTGGTCAGCGTGCCGTCACCGCCGATGACCACAAGTGCGTTCAGGCCTAACGCTTCTATAGTCTGTCGTACCTGGGCCATAAGATTTTCTGGTATCTTTCGTGTTTTACCCTGGCCTGTTTTTGATGAGAATTTGCCGGAATTTGCAGTGCCCAGAATTGTGCCGCCGCGGATAAGAAGCCCGTCCATATCCCGGACGGTGAGGGGGGCCGCCTGAACCGGTGTCAAAAGTCCGTCAAAACCGCCCCGAACACCTATGGTCGTAAACCCCTGCATGTCGCCGGCTTTTACAATGGCCCGGATTACCGCATTAAGTCCGGGGCAGTCTCCTCCGCCTGTTACTACACCAATTTTTTTTCCCATGGCCTAATCCTCGTTAATGGAAATATAGGATATCTCTGACATTGTCCCATGTTGAATTAAAGTGGTCGAATTTACCTCACGGTCCTATATCAGATAATCAGTGATGAAACAAATGAATTAGAAGATCCTTTATGGATATTTCCCGGGGAATGACCTTGTAAAAAGTTCATGGTTTTGGTAAAAGAACCTGTTTATATACTTTGCTTTGAATATTATTGGCTGGCCCTTTCACCTACCTTTTTTACGTGACGGCCGGCCTTTCAAGCATAAATAAACATCTTTCCTTTCCGGAGGTTTTTTTTATGTCCAATGTATTACCAGAACAAGGGCTCTCTTTTGATGATGTGCTTCTGCTTCCCGATTATTCAGCCATTCTGCCTGACGAAGTTTCCACACGAACCCGTCTGACCAAGGCGCTTGAGCTTAATATTCCCATTGTCAGTGCAGCCATGGATACGGTGACCGAATCAGATACCGCCATCAGCATGGCCCGGGCCGGCGGCCTGGGGTTTATTCACAGAAACCTGAGTATTGCAGAGCAGGTGGTTGAAGTGGATCGGGTTAAAAAAAGCGAAAGCGGCATGATTGTTGACCCTGTAACAGTCCATCCCGATGCCACGATCTCCGAAGTACTAAGCATTATGGCCAAATATCGGATTTCAGGTATCCCGGTGATTGAAGGCGATAAGCTGGTTGGCATCGTGACCAACAGGGATCTTCGTTTTGAAACCCAGTTGGATAAACCGGCCAGGGAGGTTATGACCAGTGAAAATCTGGTGACCGTGCCTGAAAAATGTACCCTGGAAGAATCCAAAATCATGCTGCATAAACACAGGATTGAAAAACTTCTGGTGGTGGATCCCCAGGGTAAACTCAAAGGATTGATCACCATTAAGGATATTGAAAAGATAAGAAAATATCCCAATGCCTGCAAGGATTCCCTGGGACGTCTGAGAGCCGGTGCCGCCATTGGTGTGGGCTCTGATATGATGGACCGTGTGGACGCACTTCTGAATGCCGGGGCAGATGCCCTGGTCATTGATACCTCCCATGGGCATTCTCAAAATGTGATCACTGCGGTTCAGCGTATCAAGGCAGCATTTCCCGACTGCCAGCTCATTGCTGGTAATGTGGCCACGGAAGCCGGGGCAAAGGCATTGATTGACGCAGGTGTTGATGCCGTTAAAATCGGTATTGGCCCGGGTTCCATATGCACTACCCGTATTGTTGCAGGTGTTGGCGTACCCCAGCTCTCCGCTGTGATGAACTGCGCCGAGATCTCAAAGAAAACCGGCGTGCCCCTGATTGCCGACGGCGGGATAAAGTTTTCCGGAGATGTTTCCAAAGCCTTGGGGGCCGGGGCGCATTCCGTTATGTTGGGCAGCCTTCTGGCCGGCACCAAAGAAAGCCCCGGCGAAATCGTCATTTACCAGGGGCGTTCATATAAAGCCTATCGCGGCATGGGGTCTGTGGAAGCCATGAAAAAGGGTAGTTCCGACAGATATTATCAGAAAGATACCGGTGAAAATGAGGAGTTGGTTCCCGAAGGCATCGTGGGCCGGATTCCCTACCGGGGAACCATCCGCGAGAATATTGTCCAGATGATCGGCGGGCTTAAGGCCGGCATGGGCTATCTTGGCGCAGCCACGATTGAAGAATTGCACAGCAAGGCAACGTTTGTCCGGATCACTGCAGCCGGATTAAAGGAGAGCCATGTGCATGATGTTGTCATCACCAAGGAATCACCCAATTATAGAGTAGAAAGCAATTAAAGTCCTATGACCACTAATCAGGATATACCGTTTTATCATTTGCACCTTCATTCCGAATACTCCTTGCTTGACGGGGCCATTCGGCTAAACGACCTGATGAAAAGATGTTCGGAATATGGCATGGATGCCGTGTCCATTACAGACCATGGAACCATGTTCGGTGTGGCCGAGTTTTATGAAAAAGCCCAAAAAGCCGGTATCAAACCCATAATAGGCTGCGAAGTCTATGTGGCGCCCAGAACTTTAAATGACCGGACCCAGCTGGATAGAAAAGGGTTAACTCATTTGATTCTTTTGGCTAAGGATCGGGAGGGGTACACCAATCTTTGCAAGTTGGTTTCCGTGGCCCAGCTCAAGGGTTTTTATTTTAAGCCCAGGATCGACAAGACGCTTTTGGCCGAACATGCCAAGGGGCTTGTGGGGCTTTCCGCCTGCCTGAAAGGGGATATTCCCCAGGCTATTCTGGCAGGGAATCAGGCCAAAGCAGATGAATTGGCACGGTTTTATCTTGATACGTTGGGTGAGGGAAACTTTTTTCTTGAAGTCCAGGAAAACGGGATGGATATCCAGCGTCGTCTGAATAACGGTCTGCTTGATATGAGCAAACGTCTTTCCATTCCCATGGTGGCCACCAATGACTGCCATTACCTTTCCAGGGGCGATGCCAAGGCCCATGAAATCCTTTTGTGCATTCAGACCGGCGATACCTTTGACAATGTCGACCGGTTTAAATTTGATTCGGACCAGCTTTACTTCAAATCCAGGCAGGAGATGGCCGATTCCCTTGGGCATTTCCCCGATGCCATTGCCAATACAAAGCTGATCGCGGATATGTGCGAGGTGGATTTCGGCAAGAAAACCTATCATTTTCCCCGGTATGACCTTGGCGACGGACTATCCGAGGATGAACTGTTTAAAAAACTTGCCATGGAAGGCTTTGAAGAACGCCTTGCCAAAATCAAGAAAAAGCGTCCCGACATCGATGAACAGGTCTACAGGGATCGGATTAAATACGAGATTGATATTATCCTTAAAATGGGGTTCCCTGGTTATTTTCTCATTGTGGCCGACTTTATCAGCCATGCACGAAAAATCGGGGTGCCGGTGGGGCCGGGCAGGGGGTCTGCGGCCGGCTCCATGGTGGCTTATGCCATGGGGATTACAGCACTGGATCCCATTGAGCACGGGTTGATTTTTGAACGGTTTTTAAACCCGGCCCGTATCTCCATGCCTGATATTGACGTGGATTTCTGCATTGAGGGCAGAGAGCAGGTCTATGATTATACGGTTCAGCGTTACGGCGGGCCGGAATATGTGTGCCAGATCATCACCTTTGGAAAATTGAAAGCCAAGGCCGTCATTCGGGATGTGGGAAGGGCGCTGGGTGTCCCTCTTTCCGAAGTGGACGAAGTCGCCAAGATGATACCCGACACCGCCAAAAATCTAAAAAAGGCATTGGATGAGGTCCCGGCCATTCGGGATAAATGCCTGGAAACAGAGGCCAAAACCCAGATGCTGGAGGTTGCCATGCTGCTCGAAGGGTTGCCGCGGCATGCATCCACCCATGCCGCAGGTGTTGTGGTTTCTGACAAACCCCTGTGCGAATATTTGCCGTTATTCAAGGGTAAAGACGGTGAAACCATTACCCAGTTTGACATGAACTTCACTGAAAAACAGGGTCTTGTAAAGTTTGATTTCCTTGGGCTTCGCAATCTGACTGTTATTAAAAACTGTATTGCTTTGATCGAAAAACAGGGCAAAACGCCGCCGGATCTGCTGCACCTTGATTATTCAGATCAAAAAACTTTTGAGCTTTTGCAAAATGCCGATACCACCGGGGTATTCCAGCTTGAAAGTTCGGGCATGAAGGAACTGATCTCCCGCCTGAAACCGGCCAGTTTTTCAGACATTGTTGCCCTTGTTGCCCTTTACCGGCCCGGTCCTTTGGATTCGGGGATGGCGGACAACTATGTTGAACGAAAGCATGGACGGGAACCTGTGGTATACCTGTTTCCCGAATTAGAGCCTATACTTGAAGAAACTTACGGGGTGATCCTGTACCAGGAGCAGGTCATG
>NZ_DDYV01000254.1:0-21736 GCF_002348205.1 Desulfobacter sp. UBA2225
CGTCTTATCTGCGTCAGTCTCCTCTGACTCTTCCGGCAACTGGCTGTAGTATGTATCAAAGATACCCCAGATGATCTGTTGTCTTTCTTTAGCTTCCTCTTCGCTTGTCCCTTCGCCCCTGAAATACTGATAATTCAAAGCAAGGTGTTCGAGACATTTCTTCCTGTGCGGCTCATCACAAGCTTTTATCCTGTCCTCTTCATGGAGAGCGTTCTTGAAGTTGGGACCCCCGTACCCGTCCCTCAAAGCAATGAGAGAACTTTTTTGCGGTTGGTCGAGCATATATCTGCGCATGTCAAAGAGAAAAAAATCTTTTGTCTGGAAAAGCACTTTGGCGACATTAAACGTCTTTTCCGGATAGGCCAGGACAATGCTTGTTACTATCGCCGGAATGGAGGCTGATTTTGAATTGCGCAACAGATAGAGAAGCCAGCTTTCCAGTATATTGGAATCCACATCTTTCCAGTTCTCAAGGAAATACTTTTCCAGCGCCATATGGATTGATTGGAGAAGATCAGTAGATTCCTGCGATCCCCGATACGTACACCATAACCGGTCGCATATATATTGCTTGATAAACTGACCGTCTTCAATAAAGACGTCCGTCTCTTGAACTTCATTTGCCGCAAAACGCGATTGAGCAAAGCATTCCACGGTCTTGTTCGTAAAGGATAAGATGAAGTCAACTGTTTTCTGCAGCGCAAACTGCAGCAGCCAATAGATTGGTGTCTGATACGGGCTGGCGGGGAAATAATCATGATGGGTTCTATGCAGACAGAAATTATCTTCGATGTACATCCGATGGTAATGATAACCCTCTTCTTGGGGCGGACGATACCAGAACAAGTCGGCCAGTTGCAAGACATATTCCGAAAGAGTTATCCAGACAGGAAGAGCTTCCATGTCGGTCAGGATTGCTTTCATCAGATCGTAATAGGGGTCTCGATGGTTGTTCCACCTGTTTTTCAAGACCTCTCCGAAAATTCCCTCCAATTCAGGTTTGATTATAGCGGCTCCGTGGAGGATCGTTTGTAACAGGTTTCCCTTATCATCGTCACGGGACAGATAGACATTCCCTTCGATGGCCCACTGATAATACTTGAGTGCTATCAGACTGGATAATCGTGTCGTCTCCCCCTTTTTGACCTTTTGGTTCCATTCATGGATCACCGGGAGGACGAAATGGATATTTTTGATTCCTATCCTGTCAAGATTGTTATAGATAAATCGTATTGCACTTTGCCAGCCTGACCCTTTCGGTTTGGTCAACACATATTTGATGGCCAGCAGATTCAAGTCACTGACTCCGAGCTGCTTAAGGATGTCATAATCAACTTCCTTGCAAGCCAGTCGCAGCAGAAATGTCAGTCTCTTTAATAACTCCTGATCATTTCCAAGCAGCTCCTCCTTGAACAGTTCAAAAAATGCTGCCGAATGATCGGAAAGCAAAACGGATATCCATAACTCGTCTTTCCAAAATTTGGCAATGCTATCTCCCTTGATAATTTCCCCAATAAAGTGCCTGATGGACTGATCTTCCAACAGCAAACGTTCGGATACCCAAGTCCGGAAACTGCGGCGGACTGGCAACGACTCGCCGATCCGTTCGAAGAACTCCTTGTTGTGCGCCTTGCGGATATAATCGGCGGCAATCTTCTTTTCTAACGCCCATTCCTCGTAAATATCATGTGTGATGAAATATCCAGCCGTCTCATAACCGAGAATTCCATCCTTGACCAATGCATCTAAAATCTGTGCATCACAGACCGGGGTGACGAAGAATTGGCCCTCATTAGCCCGCTGGAAAGCGGTTGCCAAGAAACATTGTTCCCTGGCCGGAATCTTTTTGACGATTATCCTGCTCCACAGCTTTTCTTTGAAGTTCACATAGTCGATGTTCTCTCCGGCATAGAATCTCAGATATTCGCTCAAATAAAAAGGATTCTTGATCAGCTCCAATAACTTGGCGTCTTCTGGAAGGTTGAAACCATTGGTCTGGGCTATTGCTACTAATTCTTTGTGATCCAGGTTACGTATGTCGAAATTGCCCGGCCTGATCTTATAGATATCAATGAAGTCATAGTTCAAGTCTGCCAAATAGTTGTTCCGAGTGGTGAAAATGATCTGCCAGTTATCTTTTATGAGAACTGCCAGGAATTCCTTAAAAGGATCGGTGTTGGTCAAGTCCAACAGCTTTTCAGCGGAATCGATGACGACGATCTTGTGGGTTTCTTCCCGGTGGGCATCTGCAAAATCCTCTAAGCCATATTCCTTAAACAGGTCATTAATGCTGTTCTTGTTGAACTCGCTGGCCTTGAAGACGTAGAAAGGAATACCGTTTTTCCCACTTTCATGAAGTTTCTTGATAACCGCTGTCTTGCCCACGCCGCCGACACCGCTTACAACCAGAATTTGTTTTTGGTTCAAATTCTCACGCAGTTGGTCTAAAAGCTCGACTCTGTTTATCTCGATCTTCTTGCCTTCGAAATCTATATCGGTCTGAATTTCCAACAACACATTTTCGGTGTGTCTCTGCTTCTCGTTTAGTAGGTCAAAGATGCTTTTATCGGGAGAGAAAAAATGTTTGGCAATTTTTTCATTCTCGACTGTTACCAAGGGCGACTCGAAAAAACCTGCTGTTCTCCATACTATTTCAATGCCCGAATCCTTAGCCTTTTGATCGACTTCTTTCTTATCCTTGGAATCATTGTCTTTCTTGCCTTGTCCCCATTTCTGGTTAGTGTAGAAAATGATCTTAGTCAGGTCGGGATAATCTCTTTTGCTTTTGGCAATCATGCCTTTCAGATCAGGCTTGTTGTCGGACAACTTGGTGCCATAGAATTTGGCCTGCCAGCCAATTACTTCATCGTCTTTGGTTATTGGGTCAGTCTCTATTCCCGATTGGTTCTTATAACTGAAAATACCGGCAGCCATTTTGAATTCTTGGCAGAACAGCAAATAGCAGAACCACTCAAAATACCTTTGAGGATTGTCATTGAATTTTGCCTGAAAAGTATGCCAGTTCGGTTTGATCATATAGTTCTATCCCATTAACCGGATCGGTTATCATCTTAGTATCTACCTGAATTGCATATCAGTATGACTGGATCGTGTAAAGAATATTCAGGGCAAAATACTTTGAAAATTGATTTGCCAAAAGTTAACCACCCTTGTATCAGACTATATTTTTTGGACACTTAGGTTTTCGGGCGTTATCCATGATACAAGCAAGGAATACCAAATTCCGCAATAATGGTATGATTGAACTCTTTTCAGTAAATTCTCCAACCACCATATATTGTGCCCTGAATTGAAACGCTAAGAATCAGTTTGATTGAAGATTAACAATTCTCTCTCGAAAATTGCAACAATCAATTTAATGAAGAGAACGAACTCAAACGATATGAAACCGAAAAGAAATTGGCCGCCCTACACCTTGCACTTTTAAAAGAGCAGACCGGCGTCATCAAAGCAAATCTTGCCTTCGATCCTCAAGATTTAAACAACCAGTTGGATAGTGTCAAAGAGAAGCGGACTGAGCTTGGAAAAGAAACCGAGCGCCTGCGGTCTGAACAGGAAATCGTTGAAAGAAAATGGACGAGCAATCAGTCACGTTGCGCAAGTTGACTGTGGCTTTTATCATCCTCCTGCTGGGTATGGCGGCAGCAAAATACTCTCTTTCCATTATCCGCACCAGATTTGCTGCTTAAATCACAATTCAAAGAGACAACGGCTTCAGCAGTTCACAAACTCATGTCTTATACCGCCTATCTTCTGGTGTTTTTGTTCGCCCTGCGAATGGTAAACATTCCCTTGACCGCATTCGCTTTTCTGGGCGGCGCAATAGCAGTCGGAATGGGCTTTGGTGCCCAGAACCTGATCAACAACTTTATTTCCGGATTTATGATTATAGGTGAACGGCGCGAAATTGAAAGCAATGTGCGGTTTAAAATAGATCAGCTATTTTCAGAAGCAGGTCTTGTCATTGCCTTTCCCCAAAGAGATGTCCATTTGGACACCTTGAAACCGCTGCAGATAAACATCGAACACGGCCCAAAAAACTAAAAAAAACAACATCATCAACAAGCTATCTTGATTACAGGCATCGGGTGTGCTATTAGACTCCAGCCATGAAAATTGTACCCCGGCGCTGCGGACGTCGTAACGTTGGGGAGTAGCGTCAGTATATACGATAACACCTTGCACAGTATCCGCCAGGGACAATACACCACTATGACATCGCAACTTGATTTAGTTAGGGCTATTCATAATATCAGCCGGCCGCAACTGCTTATAAAAAGTTTTGACGGGATACATATCAGCCGGCCATCACAAAGCAATATGGCCTCGCTGTCAGAGCAGATCTATGTGCCGGCCATACGCCCGGAAAACCTTGGGGATTCGGAATTTAAGCGGCGTCATGGTTTAAAATATGCCTATGTGGCCGGTGCCATGGCCAACGGCATCGCGTCCACAGCACTTGTGAAGACCATGGGCGAAAACGGGATGCTCGGCTTTTTTGGTGCCGGCGGATTAAGCCTTGAACAAATAGAAACCGCCATTCTTGAACTCAAGACCGGTCTTGGGGACAAACCCTTTGGATTCAATCTGATCCACAGTCTGGCAGACCCGGAACATGAAATGGCAACGGTAAAACGCTATCTTGACCATGGGGTCACTCTGATATCTGCAGCAGCCTTCCTGCGTATCACCCTGCCTTTAGTATATTATCGTGTCAAAGGCATCCATCGAAACAACCAAGGTGACATTGTCACCCCAAACCGCGTTATTGCAAAAGTGTCACGCATTGAAGTGGCCCGGCAGTTTTTCGCACCACCACCGGAAAAGCTGCTTGAGCAGTTGGTTGACCGGCAGATGATCACTTCAGATGAAGCAATGCTTGCCGCTCACATCCCCATGGCCCAGGACCTCACCGCCGAGGCTGATTCGGGCGGACACACAGATAACCGCCCTGCCCTGACGCTTTTACCAACGTTCATTGCCCTAAAGAACGAAGCCATGGCAACATATAATTTTCAAAGCCCGCTATGTGTCGGGCTTGGCGGCGGCATTGCCACTCCGGAATCCGCCTCTGCCGCTTTCAGCATGGGTGCCGCATATATCCTTACCGGCTCCATTAACCAGGCATGTGTGGAGGCCGGTATCTGTGAAGAGGTTAAAAAACTGCTCGGCCAGGCCGAACAGGCCGACGTTGCCATGGCTCCTTCCGCAGACATGTTTGAAATCGGCGCACGGGTTCAGGTGCTTAAACGCGGGACGTTGTTTCCTGTACGGGCGGAAAAACTGTATCAATTTTACAAAAACTATGCCTGTTTTGCTGACCTTCCCCCGGCTGCCCAAAAGGAGATTGAGGATAAATTCCTATTAACTTCGTTTGATGCAGCATGGCAGTCCACCCGGGATTTTTTCCTGTCACGGGGACAACAGCAGGAGGTGGATCGAGCAGAGCGGGATCCGTCCCACAAAATGGCCCTGGTTTTCAGATCCTATCTTGGTCAGTCTTCCAGGTGGGCAATCCAGGGTAATCCCCAGCGTAAGATGGACTACCAGATCTGGTGCGGCCCTGCCATGGGTGCATTCAACCAATGGGCCAAAGGCAGCTTCCTTGAACCCCATACCAACCGGTTTGCAGCAGAGATCGCCATGAATCTCCTCACCGGGGCCTGTGTTGTCACCAGGGCCGCATTTGCAAGGGCCCAGGGCATTGAACTGCCCCCCGGTGCAGGACTTTTTTCTCCCATGCCCTTCGATGAAATATTAAAGCTGATTTCGTCATAACCTATGTAAAACTTTTGTCAATATCCTTGCTGGTGGATGCTCCGAGCCTCTTTGCCATATATATAGGTTCCAGATAGGTCCCAGAAAACATATTTTAAACCAGCAACAATAATTATTTTTCATATATGACACCCAAAGCCGCAACAGAAACACAGACACCTTGCACACCCAAAACGCCCATTGCCATCATCGGCATGGGCTGTATTTTTCCTGAATCCAGAAACCTGAAAGAATTCTGGAGGTTGGTGTTCAACGGCATTGATGCCATCACACAAGTTCCCCAGGACTCACACTGGCGTCTGAAAGATTATTTCAATGAAGACCCGGACTGCCCTGACCACACCTATTGCAGCAGGGGGGGGTTTTTACCGGACATTGCCTTTGATCCTTTAACCTACGGCATTCCCCCAAAAAACATCCAAGCCACGGACACGTCCCAGCTTCTGGGTCTGGAAGTGGTTCGCATGGCACTTGCCGATGCAGGCTACCCTGTGGGCCATGCCGATCTGAAAGAAAAACGGGTAAATGTAATCCTCGGAGTAACCGGCACCCAGGAACTGGTGATTCCCCTTGGCGCAAGACTTGGACATCCATTCTGGAAAAACGCCTTGGATGCAGCCGGCATCGCCCCGGATAAAAAGGAACACGTATTAAAGCTGATCAGCGATTCCTATGTCAGCTGGCAGGAAAATTCATTTCCAGGCCTTCTGGGCAATGTGGTGGCCGGAAGAATCGCCAACCGTCTGGACCTGTCAGGCACCAACACGGTGTGTGATGCAGCATGTGCAAGCTCCTTTTCCGCCATTCATACGGCGATGATGGAACTTGAAACCGGACGGTGCGATATGTCCATCACCGGCGGTGTGGATACCCTCAACGACATTTTCATGCACATGTGCTTTTCCAAAACCGGGGTATTGTCTCGCACCAGTGATGCCAGGCCCTTTTCAGTAAACGCCGACGGCACGGTACTGGGTGAAGGTATCGGCCTGCTGGTTCTCAAGCGGCTGACGGACGCCCAACGTGATCAGGACCGGATTTATGCGGTCATCAAAGGCATGGGTACGGCCAGTGACGGGCGCACCTCGGCCATATACGCCCCGGAGGCCAAAGGACAGATCAAGGCCCTGGAAAACGCCTATAGCAATGCAGGTATTTTACCCGAATCCGTGGGTCTGATTGAAGCCCACGGTACAGGCACAAGGGTGGGTGATAAGGTTGAATTTACTGCACTGAAAAATTTTTTCAAAGACAAAGCAGCCGGATCCACGGCCATAGGATCGGTGAAATCCATGATCGGCCACACCAAGGCCGCAGCCGGTGCCGCAGGCATGATCAAGGCAGCCCTGGCCCTGCACCACAAGATTCTCCCTCCCACACTCAAAGCCCAAACCCCTGACCCGGATCTGGATATACTGAACTCCCCCTTCTATCTCAACCAGACCTCCAGGCCATGGATCGGCGGCGGCGCAATGAATTCCTTGAGGTGTTCCGGTGTTTCCGCCTTTGGATTCGGCGGATCAAACTTCCATGCCGTGCTTGAAGAGTATACGCCTGAAAAGACCAATATCTCCTGGGACGGCACTGTGCAGATCCTGGCGCTTTCCGGAAAGAGCAAAAAAGAAATTATTAAAAAGCTCAACAGCATTTCTGAAGCCATACAACCATATGATAGTAGGGACAAGTCCGCTTTTAACCAGGCCATTGCCTGGCAGGCAGCGCAATCCAGAAAAGCCTTTTCATCAAAACATGATGTGAGGCTCTTAATTTTGCTCTCTGACCAGGATGATGTTTTTGAACGGATGACCCAGGCAAAAGGTGCGGTCAATGGCGAACAACCTGCCAAACCGCCTATATTCTTCGGGCAGGGGAAAGCATCAGGGAAGCTGGGATTTGTCTTCCCGGGCCAGGGAAGCCAATACACCGGAATGGCCGGTCAGATTATGTCTGTTTTTCCCGAAAGCCTTCAAATACTTGAGATGGCCCAGTCCTGTGTCACGAATACGGATGCGGAAGATGACAGCGTGCTCTCCGCCTATATCTATCCGCCGCCGGAATATGCCATGGATAAAAAATCCGCCGAGGCAGCCCTGCGTCAGACCCGCATCGCCCAGCCCGCCATTGGTGCGGTCTCTTTATCCATGGTGAAAATTCTCTCCCGGTTCAAGGTAATACCCCAGATGACCTGCGGCCACAGTTACGGAGAATTGTGCGCATTATATGCCGCCGGCTGGATTGATGACAAGACGTGTCTTGAACTTTCGGCTGCCCGGGGCAACTTCATGGCCAAGGCCGGTCAAAGAGCCGGTGATCCAGGCAGCATGCTCGCAATCCAGGCCCCCATTGAAAAGATCGAAGCCCTCATTAAAGAAGAAAAACTAGATCTTGTCCTGGCCAATAAGAACAGCCCGGTTCAGGGCGTGTTATCCGGGGAGACCCAACAGATCCTCAAAGCTGAAAAAATATGCAAAAGCCACAACATGCGGGCCGTCAAACTGCCTGTGGCCGCAGCGTTTCACAGCCACCTGGTGTCAGATGCCGCAGCGCCGTTCAATAAGTTGACACGGAAAGCAACCATCACGCCGACACAAATTAACGTATTATCCAATACAACCGGCTCGCCCTATCCTGAAGACTCAGCCCAGGCCCAGGATCTTTTAGGCCGGCAGTTGATGCACCCGGTGGATTTCATTGGTGACATCAAACAGATGCATGAGCGAGGCGTTGACACCTTTGTGGAGATTGGGCCCAAGTCTGTTCTGTGCGGCTTGATTCAATCCATTTTAAAAGACCGTGATGTACAGACCATTGCCTTAGATAAATCAGCTGGAAAATCAGCCGGAAGAAATTCGGGCATCCAGGATCTGGGGACGGGATTATGCACCCTTGCCGCCTTAGGTCACCCTGTGGATCTTTCCGCCTGGGAGGAAGATGCGGCACAGCCTGAGTCTAAAAAACTTATTATTATGCTCAACGGAGCCAATGCAAAGCCCCCGTTACCTGAAATACCTCCGACGGAAGGCATTCAGACTGAACAGACACCTGTTCATGCCCATAGCCGGCCATTACAAGCCCGGGCAGCGCAAGATTACAAAAACGAAAACATTGGACTGGATTCATCTGTTAATACAACGGTTTCAACCCAACAGAGATCCACCACACAAGGAAATACCATGACATCTTTTCCACACCCTGAATTTAACGAGACCCAACCCCAAACAACGTCAAATTCAATCCAACATGTGACTGCAAACCAGATTCCGGCGAACCCGGATATCCTTGTCCAGGGGCTCAATGCCATGCAGCAGCTCCAGGCCCAGACCGCCCGTGCCCATGAAAAGTTTTTGGAGACCCAGGCCCAGGCGGGCAAGGCCTTAGCCGCACTGATGTCACAAACCCGTGGACAGGTGTTCACCCCGGCAGCCCCTGCAATTCAACCGCCGGCCCCAGCCCGGGCAGAGGCCCTGCCATACCGGCAGCCCCAGATCTCTGAGCCGGCTGCATTACCATCAATTCAGAAAACAACATCAAAGCCCGACGCTTCTCAGGTCCGCCTCACCCAGCCATCAGCAGCACAGGTGACGCCTGAACCCACGGCGGCTGCGGCTGCTCCGGAGGTTAAAAACCTCCTGTTTGAAATTGTCAGCCGTTTAACAGGGTTCCCGGTGGAGATGCTGGAACCAGAAATGGATATTGAATCGGACCTCGGCGTTGACTCCATTAAAAAGGTGGAGATCATTTCGGAACTTGAAAAAGCATTTCCCGACAAAGAGGATCTATCCGCCCAACGCCTGGGTTCAGTCAAAACCCTTGGAGATATCTGTACGGCTGTTGAAACAGATCAGGGAAAGACCACTGTGCCCGAGCAAGCAACCGCGCCCACGCGCAATGGGCAAAACAAGTCGAAAAACAACCAGCCGGCCCAAGATACCCTTGGCATTCTGGTCAACATCATCAGTGAATTAACAGGGTTCCCCAAAGAGATGCTCGAACCCGGAATGAATCTTGAATCGGATCTTGGCATTGACTCCATAAAACGGGTTGAGATTTTGTCACGACTCGAACAGGAGAAGCCCGACTCCAGGGCATTGTCGCCGGATGATATGGGCAGCTTAAAAACCATAGCCGACATCATAAATTACTTAACACCTGAACAAACAACGGTTTCCAAAGAAACCGCTAAAAAAAAACTTCACATGACCCCATAAGTGACCCAAGCCAGGCGGGAAAGGCTGAAAAAACAAAAATAAAGGCGCTTGGCAGACAAGAAGTCGTACTTACAGCCTTCCCCACCCATCAGGTCCGCTTCTATAATGGGTCAAGAATTCACATACCTGCCGGTAAAACCATTTACCTGACAAGGGATAGTGCAGGCATTGCCACGGCATTTGAAAAGGCGTTTAAAAAACTTAATATAGCCGCACGGATTATTGATGCCACCCCGCAGAACATTCCGGATCTGCCCGATGCGGCAGGGCTTGTCCTTATACCGGACACCTTTTGCCAACCCGGCGACGATGCTGTGGCAAGTCAGTTTCTTTTGACGGCTTTCAGCCTGGCCTCAAAAAACGGCCCCCGCCTGACAGCAAGCGCCAAGGCAGGCGGCAGCTTCATGACCTGTATCAGCTTTCTTGGCGGCGGCTTTGGGTTTAAAAATTTTAAAACACAAATCAGCCCTGTTTACGGTGGCATGGCAGGCCTTGCCAAAACAGCCGCCCTTGAATGGAAATCGGTCCTTTGCCGGGCCCTTGACCTGCCATTTGATAAAAAAGCCATAAAAGAAAACGCCGAAGCCGCCGCAGGGTTGATGCTGACCCGGGGGGCCGTGGAAATGGGGCTTGACGGCGAGCAATGTTACATTCCAGAACTTGTCTCAAAACCTGTCAGGGAACCTTTGGAAATTTGCCTGGACAAATCCGATGTTGTTGTAATTTCCGGCGGTGCCAGGGGCGTTACCGCAGCGTGTGCCATTGCCCTTGCCGGGCAGTGTCAATCGAAAATAGCCCTTTTCGGCAGATCTGAACCGCCCTTTGACGAACCGGCATGGCTTAAAGGCATGGATACACCCGCCCAAATGAAAAAAGCCATTTTTGCCAATGCCTTTGAAAAAGAAAAGCCAACACCTGCCCGGGTGGAGGCGGAATATCGCCATTTTGCCTCAAACCGCGACATTAAAGCCAATCTGGAACGTATACAAAAATGGGGCAATGAGGTTGCCTACTACTGTGTGGACATCCGGGATAAAGCCCTTGTCAACGCGGCCATGGAGAAGGTGACCGAGCAGTTGGGTCCGGTGACCGCACTGATTCATGGGGCTGGTGTCCTTGAGGATAAATTGATCTGTGAAAAAACACCCGACCAATTTAAAAATGTGTTTGGCACCAAAATCAACGGGCTTTTTGCGCTTCTTTCATCAGTGGATCAAGATAAACTCAAGTACCTGGTTATGTTCTCATCGGTTGCGGCAAGATTCGGCAATACCGGCCAATGCGACTACGCCATGGCCAACGAAGTGCTCAATAAAATCGCCCAGGCCAAACAGATCACCCATCCCCATTGCAGGGCTTTGGCCATCAATTGGGGACCCTGGGACGGCGGCATGGTCACGGAGAGCCTGAAACGGGAATTTGAAAAACGTCAGATTGAACTGATTCCCATCCAGGCCGGCGCACAACAGATGGTCGCGGAAATGGGCAATGCCGACAGGTCCTGCGTTGAGGTCGTTGTCGGGGGCACGATATCTTCGGACGTGCCGGAACGATCTTGCGCAATGAATAAGGTTCTGTCCCAGACCTTCAGCAGCCGGGACAGTTGTATCATTGAAGACCATAAAATTGATAATGCACCGGTTGTTCCCCTGGCCTTAATGGTGGATCTGCTGGCCTGCGGAGCCGAGAGAAACAATCCAGGTCTGCAATGTGCCGGAATGGAAAAGGTGCGTCTGCTCAAAGGGATTGTGCCCGGCAATGACAAAACAGAGGTCCAGGTGGACATTGGAAAATGCGTCTCCATTGATCATCAGCTCTTTACACCCGCTCGTATTACCTCTTTGGGTAAAAACGGATTAACAATCCAGCACGCCGGGGCCCAGGTGTTATTGGCAGAGAAGCTGCCCCAACCACCGGTTTTATCAAAATCAGCAGCCATGGATCTTGCCCCCTGGAACATCACTATGGACCAGGCCTATGAAACCATTCTTTTCCATGAAGGCGCCCTGCAATGCATTACCGAAATTTGCGGGGTGTCGTCCAAGGCAATTGAGGTGATGACAACCACAGCACCTGACATCAGCGAATGGTATAAAACACCCCATGCAAAGCAATGGACCATGGACCCGATGGTTTTGGATGCGGCCTTCCAGGCGGCTATTTTGTGGACCTTCCATAATTGCGGACAAGTCTGCCTGCCTGCAAGCTTTGCCGATTTGCGGCTTTTTGACGCTTTTCCCAAACAAAGCGGACAGAAGGTTCGGATAGTCTTTACGGTCAACCACCAAGGTCAGCATAAAATCAAAGGATATTTTACATTCCTTGATGAAAACAAAACGGTTATTGCAAGCATGATGGGATTTGAAGCCATCATGGACCCAGGGTTGCTTGATAAATTCAAATCCAGACCCCTGTTTGACCGGGATAAAATTTTAGCTTTTGCCCAGGGCAATCCATCCGAGGCATTTGGAGAACCCTATAAAATTTTTGACAAAACGCGTGAAATTGCAAGACTGCCAAGACCACCCTACTTTTTTATGGACGCGGTGACAAAAGCAGACCACCCGGCCTGGCAGACCGCACCCGGCGGGTGGATAGAAACCACCTACAAAATTGATAAAGACGCATGGTATTTCGCAGCCAACCATAGCGATACCATGCCTTTTTGCATTCTTCTTGAAGTGGCCCTTCAACCCTGTGGCTGGCTTGCGGCCTATGGCGGTGCATCCCTGATCAGTGAAGAACGTCTGCATTTCAGAAACCTTGGGGGAAAAGCCAAACGGATCAAAAATCTGACCCGGATCTCCGGATTGGTAAAAATCCGTGTCAGAATGACCGACGTTTCCAAGGCCGGCGGCATGATCATCCAAAACTTTGATATGGATGTGCAAAACAAGGGAGAATCTGTTTACACAGGCACCACCAATTTTGGATTTTTTACGGCTGATGCGTTATCCAAACAGGTGGGAATCAGGGACCCCCGGGCGCTATTGCCCCTTGAAAACAATACCCAACAGCCTGAAACAATATTTGAAGATCATGCACCCTTGACCCCGGAAGATCAAAATATCGGTCCCAATACGGGGATGCCGGCAAAAGCCTTACGAATGATAGACAAAATTACCTTTCTTGATTTCAAAGCAGGCTTGCACGGCCAGGGGCTGATTCAAGGTGAAAAACAAGTGGACCCTGATGAGTGGTTCTTCCACGCCCATTTTTATCAGGATCCGGTCTGCCCGGGGTCGCTAGGCATAGAATCATTCATCCAGCTGATCAGATTTTTCATGATCAAAAAATTCGATCTTGCCCCGGAGAAGTTTGCCCCTGCCATTGATGAAGGAGATGAACATGAATGGACATACCGGGGACAGATCATCCGCTCGAATTCAAACATTGTTGTCCAGGCCCACATAAGCGCATTCACCATGGATGAAACAGGTTGCCGGGCAACGGCTGACGGTACCCTAAGTGTGGACGGGATATGCATATATGAAATGAAAAATTTCTGTTTTTCTTTCAAAGGAACGCCATGCAGCACTATGTTGCCAGACAGGACCGACTCCGGGTGGATGCCTCATCATGGCAGAACCCCCCATGGAATGCCGTCTCCAGCCAGAAACTGACCTGCCATATGGGAGAACGTCCCCGCCACTTCCCGGACACCCGGGTCAAGCTGGCCTATGACGACCAGGCCCTTTACCTGATGTTCCGGGTTCAGGACCGGTATATCCAGGCCCTGGCCCGGACCGATCAGGATCGCGTATACCAGGACAGCTGCGTCGAATTCTTCTTTACTCCGGGGCCGGACCCGGACCAGGGGTACTTCAACCTTGAGATAAACTGCGGGGGCACCATCCTGTTTCACTTCCAGACCCTGCCCAGGAAAGATCCCGTTGAAATCCCGGTATCAGACTGTGCCCGGATCCTTCGGGACGCCTCCCTGCCCAAGATTGTGAGCCCAGAGGTCCAGGATCCAGTACTCTGGTTTCTGAGTGCCAGAATCCCCTTTGACCTGCTTTCCTCGTACACGGCCGTAACTCACCCCGAACCGGGCAAGGCCTGGCGGGCCAACTTTTACAAATGTGCGGACAACACCTCCCACCCCCACTGGCTGACCTGGGCGCCGGTGGACCTGCCGGCCCCGGACTTTCACCATCCCCGGGCCTTTGGCGCCCTCTGCTTCCAATGACGCCAGGAAAAAGCGTCCTCCGGAGAGACGGTATCACAGGTAATTGTTGACAGGCGGATTCCATGCCGGCGCAATGCGGGTACCATTTGCATCGGCATTAACATCCGGGATGCTCTGCCGAGCGACATATTGCAAGGAATTATTTTGACGCGTCTGGGCTTCATCGACGATGTCGTTTGGCCAGGCGAAAACCTACCGCATTGGCCGGCGCCCTAATGGTAATGGTCCCTTGGCTGCCGCTATTGAGTGGGGCTGGGGCCACAGAGAGATTGGCCTGGGGATCGTCACCACCACTGATTTTCAGCAACTTGGTAGCTTCTCGTCGGGACGGCCAGTGGCTGAGCGTGACGAATAGATACCTTCCTTCCTTCGGATTTTGGAACGATTTTACCTTGTCAAACATATTGAACGTGTACGATATAAATTAAGTGTGTTAAGTTGGAACTTTAAAGGCCATGCGACAGTAGGATAAAATTTTTCATATCATACACTTGACGAGTTGCCGGAATTGGTACATAACTCATATAAATTTGTATGAATTTCTAAAGCCAAACCTGCCGTAAGACAGGGACGGAAAGCCACGGGTCCTCAAAAAGAGACAGCCGGGTTGCCAATTGAAGGTAGCCTGGCTTTTTTTTTGATTGTAAAGCAAAAAATGAGGCAAGGGGGTATCAATGAGGGCATTAAAAAAGCTTATCTCTGTTTTTCAGGCGCTCTTACGCCGAACACGAATAGAAAGTGCGAATGCTTTAAAAAAACTCTGGTATATTTGCAGAAGCGTTTTAGTCGTTGTCATAAGGTTCTTAAAGCGATGGTTTGTGAAATTAACTACCGAGAGCAGGAAGATTCTATACAGCCGAGCCTTTCGAATAAACTTAGCAGTTGCCCTATTTATAGAACTGCTGGTCATTGCCGTCCCTTATCATAATCATGAAAATTTTCCGAACTGGGCCGAACCGTTAGCCAGTCGTTTGCATAATTGGATTCGCGAACAGGAAGATGTTGTTATGGACTGGATGATCAGTATGTATAGGGGAAGCGACCTTCCGGAGAAACAAATTCTGGCAGGGAAAGAACCTTATGAATTTGTATGGTTGAATATTGACGAAAAAACCCACTCCCCAGGTTGGGAAGAATCCGGATTAAACCTCAAAAAACCGGAATCAAAATGGAGTAATTCCCTTTTTACGCCTCGGGACAGACTTCTTGAGCTCATTCAATTCTCTGTAGAACATCAAGCAAAAATAGTTATCGTTGATATCAATTTAACTCATAAAACGGGTGTTGGCGGCAATACGCTCAGTGACGGAGATCGCAAACTTTATAACTATTTTAAAACCTATCCAGATAAACCTGGCCAGACGCCAATTGTTCTTGCAGCCACTATTGATGAGGATCAGGAAAAAAAGTGTCTAAAAAAGAGATCCTCTTTCCTGGATGATACGATTACAGGTAATATCTATTGGGGTACTCCCACGTTTTATGAGGAAACAGATCGTATGATCCGTCGCTTGAAACTTTGGGAAAAACTGACCTGTGAGGGGGAAGACAGCCAGGCATTTCCATCTATTCCATTCCTGACTGACGCCTTGATAAAAAACCGTGATTTGCGTCGTTTTACAGAAACTGACTTTCATGCGAAGTATTCAAGGAAGTGGGATATTGACGGCGTTTTCCGCCGAATCATCTATAGAATGCCATGGGAACTTAAAAAAAGTGAAGCCTATCCACGTATTCAGCTTAATGGTAAAATGTCAGAGCTCTTGAAGGTAATCTCGGTGAGGGATCTTTATGCCTCAGAAGGAAATATAAAAAATACAATTGAGTTTGATGGTAAAACTTCAAACGTCATGGAAGGAAATCTAAAAAATATAATCGTCATGATTGGTGCAACTTATAAAGATACCAATGATTCTTATGAAACGCCGTTGGGTAGAATGCCGGGAGCCCTGGTCATTATCAATGCAATAAATTCATTGTTTTTTGATGAAAAAATTCCTTCGTTACATATATGGCAAAAATTAGGTCTTCTGACTTTGCTTCTCTTTCTCATGTCCGTCTTTTTCACTCGATTCGACTCTTTTTTAGGAATGGTTGTCTCTTATATTGTAATTTTATTAATCTTGGTGCCTGCTATCCTTATTAGCTTTAGGGCCTGTGTTTTGTTTGATTTTGGTATTCCCTTGGGTATGGTTGGGATACTCAATACTATACCTCTTGCAAATTTTGTTTCCAAATCCGGAAAGGAGTGATTATGAAGACGAAATATCGATATTTAATCTTATGTACAACACTCATCATTGACTTGATAATTATGGGCTCCGCTCAGCCGGATTGTAAGCATAACTTCAGTCCATTGGATAATCTTTGGGAATGGGCATGTCATTTTTTTAAGGAACGGGATGATTATGAAAAAAGATGTTATATGAAGCATCTCTATACTCCAAGAAACGGAAAAAATGACTCCTTGGTCATTCCACTGTTGGAAGGGCCAAGGATATTAGCAGCCGTAAAGAGACCCTTTTGTTTAAGCTGGCAAGGCGGCAGCCCACCTTATCGAATCCGGCTGTATCATCAATATGAGCGCAAACCCTTTATTGAGCGGGAGCCGGTCAAAGAGAACAGCCTGAAGATAGAGGACCTTGCCCTCTCACCAGGTAATTACAGTCTGAACATAAATGACGCGGAAGGCAGAAAACTACAAGCAAAATTTACCGTGGTCGATCCCAATGAAGTACCACAAATGCCCTACCAGGAGGATCTCAGGCAAAGGGATTGGAGTGAAGCAGCTAAGATTACCCTGCATGCCACTTGGCTGGCGGCTCAGAACGATGGAAAGTGGATATTTGAATCTTATCAACGAGTGGCGGGATTCGCTGACGAATACCATCCTGCCTTCCTGTTGCGCAATGCATTGGCAGGTGGCCAACGACCTGTCCTGGGGCAGATGGGGGATAGTGAGCCGTCAACGCAAATAGAGCAATGATATGAAAACAATTTCTGGTTTAAAGCTTGCGCTGATATTCACGTTGGTTCTTGTTTCCTGTGCAGGAATTTTTTTGTCCGTTGACCCGGATGTGATATGGGCGGCAGACAATCCGACCCTGTCGGCAAAACAGCAACAAGTCCAGGGTATGGGTGCATTTCAACGAGGTGATTTCGAGCAGTCTGTCATCCATTGGAGAGAGGCTGTCCGCCTCTACGAAGCATCAGGTAAGACTAAAGAGACGATCGATATCCTGGTTCAGCAGGCCAATGCCTATCAGGCTCTGGGACAACACCCTTACTCCCTGGAAATTCTCGATAGAGCACGGGAACTGGCTCTGGAAATCAATGATCAAGCGTGTTTGGCAGCCATTTCTGGCAGCCAGGGTAACGCCTGCCTTTCGATAGGAGCGGTAAAAGAGGCCAAACGGCATTTAGATGAGAGTATTGCCATAGCCCGCGAAACAGGCACGATTGATATCGAAGCCTCCGGTTTGAACAACCTGGGCAATCTCCTGACCCTTCAACAGGAATACGGGGAGGCCCTCGATGCCTATGACAAGAGTATCAACTTATCCAGGGAAACCGGCAATCAGGCCCTTTTTGTGAAGACATTGATCAATGCGGCCAGGGCTGCGGTTCAATGGAGAAATCCCAGGGAGATGGAAACGTACCTGGAACTGGCCTTGACGCAAGTACGAAAATTGGAAAATTCTTATGACAAGGCTCATGGGTTGGTCGCCTTAGGTCAGATGGCCAGAGAAATTGCTTCTGAATTCACGCGCTCCTCTGGTCGATGGCGACAGCTCGCTTACCAGGCACTTACCGAGGCAGCCAACATCGCTGAGATACTTGGTAATCCCCATGTGGAATCATACGCGTTAGGCTATTTAGGTCAACTTTACGAGAATGAAAACCGAAACGATGAAGCCCTATACCTTACGCGCCGGGCTATTTTTGCGGCTCAGCAGGCAAACGCGCGGGAGATCATCTACCAATGGCAATGGCAAACCGGGCGTCTGTTAAGGGCTAAGGGAGATATTGATGGTGCCATTGCAGCTTACCAGCACGCTGTAACAAATCTTCAAACAGTCCGTCAGGATCTTTCCACCACCTGCCAAAGTGGTGATATAACATTTCGAAAAAAGGTTGGACAAATCTTCCTGGAGTTGGCAGATCTGCTCTTCAAACGTACTGAAACTCAAACAGATCCTATAGTTGTTCAAGCTGGGCTGCAAGAGGCCCGGGATACGATCGAGGTTTTAAGGAAGACTGAGCTGTGTGATTACTTTCAGGATGCATGCGTAACAGCCATGCAAAAGAAAGAAGTCCAACTTGATCATCTTGGACACATTGAAGGTCACACGGCCACAATATACCCGATTATTTTCCATGACCGCCTGGAATTACTGATAAATCTGCCGGATGAAACGATCCATCGATTTACGGTAAAAATAGACAGCAGCGAGCTTGAACAAGAGGTTAGAAATTTTCGCAATGCATTAGAAAAATGTGACGCATATAAGCTATGTGCCCAAAGGCTTTACGCCTGGCTCATCAAGCCCCTTGAAGGTGAACTGACAGCCCGGAAGATCAATACGCTGGTCTTTATTCCTGACGATTTCCTGCGCACCATCCCCATGGCAGCGCTCTACGACGGAGACTGTTTCCTGATCGACAAATACGCCGTGGCGATCATGCCGGGGCGACTTTCCATGACTAAGTCCAATGCGGTCAAACTGGAATATGCCCGGCCATTGTTGGCCGGCCTGACCAAGTCCGTACAGGGCAATCCGTCTCTGCCCAAGGTTGCTGAGGAGCTTAAAACCATTCAGGGATTATACGGCGGTAAGCAGTTACTGGATGAGAATTTTAATATCAGAAACCTCGAACAAGAACTCAAAAAAATCCCTTATACGATCGTACATATGGCGACCCATGGAAAATTCCAGGAGAATGTAAGGGAATCCTGTTTATGGACTTACGATGGTAAACTGACCATGGATGATCTGGAGACCCTTGTCGGACTCAGTCGGTTTCGGGAAAATCCGGTGGAGTTGCTTATCTTGAGTGCTTGTGAAACTGCTGCAGGGGATGACCGCGCTGCCCTGGGATTGGCGGGTGTGGCAGTCAAAGCGGGTGCCCGTAGTGCATTGGCCTCTTTGTGGTTTGTCGGGGACGAAGTGGCGGCGCTCCTGGTTCCTGAGTTTTACCGGCAACTGAAAACCCCTGGGATCTCTAAAGCTGAAGCACTGCGGCAAGCACAACTAAAGATGCTGAACCATGAACACTACCGACATCCGGGCTTCTGGTCCGCTTTCCTGTTGACCGGCAGTTGGCTCTGAGCCCTTCAGGAAGGGAACACTGAATAACGGATTGTTTGATAACCGTAAACAACACCGATAGTCGGAGAGAACAAACATGATAGCGAATCGATCCCTACACTGTATTTTCATTTTGTTCACGGCCTTGTTTCTTCATGCCTCTTTAGCTTCCCTGAGCCATGCGGAAATTACCCTTGATGGAACCGTGGGTCCCGTTGAGACGCTTTCCGGGCCAGACTTTATGATTCCCGCCGAGGCAGGCCGGCAAGTGGGTGGCAATTTATTCCACAGCTTCGGTCTATTCAACGTTAATACCGGAGAAAGCGCGACCTTTACCGGACCCAACTCCGTCGAAAATATTCTCGGAAGAGTTACAGGCGGATCAAGTTCTACCATCAATGGTCTGTTGCGGTCCGAGATTCCGGGTGCGGATTTATTTCTCATAAATCCGGCCGGAATCNNTCCTTTCACGTCAGCACGGCAGATTTTGTCAGCTTGGGAGAACATGGGCGCTTTGACGCTGTTGAGCCGGATAAGAGTTTGCTGACAGTGGCTCCACCTTCGGACTTTGGGTTTTTGGGAGACAATCCGGCAGGAATTTCCATTAAGGATGCCGATCTTGAAGTACCCAAAGGAGAAACTCTATCGTTGATAGGGGGGGATATTGAAATAACAGGGGGGAAACTGACTGCGTCAAGCGGCCGGATTAATATTGCAAGTGCTTCATCAAAGGGTAAAGTGGTCTCTCATACTTCCGATCTTGGTATGGATTCCTTTGAGGCCCTTGGAAAAATAGATATAAGTCAAGGGGCAAATATAGATGTTAGCGGCGGGGGTGGCGAAGGCGTTTTCATCCGCGGAGGCGTTTTTGCCTTATCGGATGGCTCCATAATTAATAGCAGTACCACTAGTGCAGACCCAGGGAGTGACATCAGTATTACAACTACAGACTCTGTCTCTATTTCAGACGGTAGTATAGTAGGAAGTGCTACTTCGGATCATGGCAATGCCGGTGATATTTCCATATCCGCCTCCACCTTGAAGATAGAAAGTATGGATGAAAATGCACAAAGACAAAGCGCCTTAATTACCTCGACTATAGGAGACGGAAACGCGGGTGATATTGAGTTAAAAATAAATGAAAGTATAGAAATTAGTGGCAATAGCAGAATATTTACGAGTACAGCTCAGTTATTCGGATCTCGACCTAATAAAGGCAATGCGGGAAAGATCTCAATCGAATCAGGATCGTTAAAATTAAGAGATGGCGCTACTATTGATAGTAGTAGCTTTTTATCCGAAGGGATAGGGGGTAATATATCAATAACAACAAAAGAATTAGTTACCATTTCCGGTCATCCTGTTATGGGACTATCAAGTTGTATTAGCACTATTTCCACTGGCAGTGGAAAATCAGGAAATATTGAAATTTTTACGTCTGCTTTAAAAATAGAAGATGGGTGTAAAATTAGCACTTCAACACAAGGCGACGGGAATGCCGGCCAGATTGATTTGGACATTGGGGCGATAAAATTGACGAATGGTGCGCAACTCACCAGCGAAAGTGGTTTCCAGGATGCATTGGGTAATGTAATTATCGGAACAGGTAACGCAGGTAAAATCACAGTGACTGCAGCGGACTCGGTCTCCATCTCCTCGGGCAGCTGGATCTCCAGTTCTACAATAGGAGAGGGGCATGGCGAAGAGATAACCATCACTGCTGGTGGGCCGGTCTCCCTCTCTTCCCTCAGCCGGATTGCCAGTTCTACAGCAGGCGAAGGACATGCCGGCAATATAACCATTACTGCTGGTGGACCGGTTTCTATCTCCGATTCCAGCAACTTGGAACAAGTCCGCACTGCTATTTTCACTAACACTTCTGGCAAAGGAGATGCTGGTAAAATTTTTATATCTTCACCCAACTCGAGTTTGATCATCAATGGGGGGAGTATAGAATCCGCAACCTCTGGGGATGGGAATGGGGGTGAGATCTCACTAAAGGTCGGGAGCTTGGAACTTAACGATTCTGCAGGAATCTTTAGTAATAGCGGGTCTCTGGATTCTTCCACCGGCAAGATGGTGGCGGGTCAAGGTCAGGCTGGTGAAATCAAAGTGGCTGCTGCGGACTTGGTCTCTCTCTCCTCGGGCAGCTTAATTTCCAGTTCTACCGTCGAAGGGAGTGGCGGGATGGTCTCTGTAACTACGCCCGCCCCTTTGAAAATGGATGAGAG
>NZ_DDYV01000150.1:0-9142 GCF_002348205.1 Desulfobacter sp. UBA2225
GAGATGAACGGCCGGGACCTGGCCGGAAATCTGTTGGTGCTTTATCCGGACCTCAAGCGATTGTTCATGTCCGGTTACACCGCCAATCTCATCGCCCAGCACGGCCTCTTGGCTGAAGGCGTGAACTTTATTCAGAAACCGTTTTCCAGGGAACAGCTCGGCAAAAAGGTGCGGGATGCATTGGATAAGGATAAGCTTCTTGGTGAAAATACAAAGATATTAAGTTATTAATGGTTTTTGATTCATCGACAGCGGGCATTACAGTTGCGATGATGTTGTGGTTGTCTAAATATGACGGACGTATTAATCATATTGTTTGATTACTCAGGCACATTTGCTTTTTCAGTTTCCGGAGCCCTGGCTGCGGCTGAAAAAAAGCTTGATTTATTTGGCGCGTTGTTTCTCGGGTTTGTAACTGCTATTGGTGGCGGAACTACCCGTGATATGATGATTGGTAACACGCCTGTTTCATGGCTGCAGGACCCTGTTTATTTTTATCTTATTGTTGCCGCTGTTGCGCTTACGTTTTTATTTACCAATACAATATTACGGTTTCCCAAAGCACTTTTCTTGTTTGATACGATTGGCATCAGTGTGTTTACTATTATCGGTATTCAAAAGGGATTACATGCGGGTATTCATCCGCCACTTGCCGTTATGATGGGTATTTTGACAGCCGTTATGGGCGGAATTATCCGTGATGTGCTTTGTAATGAAATTCCTCTGATTTTTCATAGGGAAATATATGCTACAGCTTGTTTGGCCGGTGGTGTTTTCTTTGTGCTTTTTGTGTTCCTGAATATGCCTGAATCTTTTACTGCGCTAATAGCCGCTGGTGTTATCTTTACAATCCGCTCACTGAGTGTCCGAAAAGGTTGGGCATTGCCACGGTTTAAGTGATTTAGAAATTCCAGATTGCTCACAGACACCATAATCCGGCTTCATGTATAGCCGGATTATTTTTTATGACAAACTACCAGCGCGACCCACTCCTCTTGGCTGATTTTTTTGACGCATCTAAGGTTTTGCGCATCCAGGGCTGCGTATATATCCGGTACTCTCTCCTCAATGATGCCCGAAAGGATGGCGGTTCCGTCCGGGGCCAGGCGCGTCGCTATATCCGGCATGATGGATACGATAACCTGGGCTATGATGTTGGCACATATAAGGTCATACCCGATTTCAGGTGTTTTATCCAAAGTTACAGCCCCAAGGGTGACGCCATCAAGTGCAATCGCGTTTTTTTCCAAATTCTGCTGGGTGATGTCCACGGCCACAGGGTCGACATCAATGCCCGTCATGGCGCCGGCCCCAAGCTTTGCGGCGCCGATCATCAGTATGCCCGAACCGCATCCCACATCCAGCAGGGTTTTACCCGGCTGTACATGTTCTTCTAAAAGGGCCAGGCACATGGATGTGGTGGGGTGGGTACCTGTGCCGAATGCCATGCCCGGGTCAATGTTGATGATGACTTCACCGGGCGCCGGGGTATAGTCCTTCCATTCGGGTTTCACCACAATTTTGCCCGTAATCCGGGTAACGTTGAAATACGCCTTCCAGGCATGGGCCCAGTCTTTTTCATCGACAATTTCCGATAAAACATCCACCTGGAGATCCATATCCGATAATCCTGCCAGACGTTCCGTGATTTTGGCAATCATAATATCAGAATCATCCGTGTCCGGCAGATAGCCGATAATACTGTTGTGCTCAGGTGTTCTCAGGGTCCGGGTTCCGAAACCCTCATCCGGTTCGGGGATGGGCACATCGCAAATTACGCCTTTGAGGTTGAATGAAAAAAAAATATGGCAGATCACTTCTTCGGCAAGTTCAATATTGTCTGCGTCGAACCGGGCAATCACTTTTTTGAATTTCATGGTATGTTCCGTCTTTTTTGATATTTTGTCGATGGGTGGGCTTGGTTGCTAAGCCCATGGCTGTTATATCAACATTATCGTTGACAATCCATACCTGCCTGTCCTAACGGTAAAATATGAGCCAGGCAAACAAGGAAAGAACACTGATGAAAAAAATATTGATGCGGCTGTCCTCTATGTGGCCGGCAATAAAGGGTTTATATTTTTTCAGATAGATTGAAGGGACAATGGCGTGACGCGACGTAAAACAAGGCGTGTAACAAAAGAAATGAAACAGGGTAACTTTCCGGGTATCCGGCTTTTTTTAAGCTCACTTCAGATCCGGTATAAGTTTCTCCTCAGTTTTGCCCTGATCTTTTTTCTCTCCATGCTTTTGTGCAACCTGTTCATCTATGTCTATGTGCGCCACAATATTGAGGACCGTATTGAAAGTGAGCTGACCAATACCACCGCCATGATTTACAACCTGGTCAATACCTCTATGAATGTCGCCATTAAAAATCATCTGCGGGCTGTGGCGGAAAAAAATCTGGATATACTGACCGCACTGTACCGGAAAGTTTCGGCCGGCGCCCTTTCCCGGGAAGATGCCCGCAAAAGGGCGGCTGAAGTGATTTTAAGTCAGACCATAGGCGCCTCGGGCTATCTTTATTGCCTGGACAGCAACGGGGGGGGTGGCCGTGCACCCGAGAGCCGAACTCATCGGCACCAACGTGGCTGAACACGCCTTTGTCCGGCAGATGATGGAAAAAAAACAGGGATACCTGGAGTATGAATGGAAAAATCCAGATGAAAAAAATCTTCGAGCCAAAGCCCTTTATATGGCCCATTTTGAACCCTGGGGCTGGATCATTGCCGTCTCGGCTTACCGATCTGAATTCATCAGACTTGTTAATATCCAGGATTTCAGGCAGAGCATCCTCTCTTTAAAATTCGGGCAAAGCGGTTATGCCTTTGTCTTTGACAGGGAGGGCCGGGCTATCATCCATCCGGTCCTGCAGGATGTTAATATTTTTCAGACTCCTGAACTGCCCGATCAATATCTTAAAGACATGATGCAACGCAAAAAGGGCCGGTCTGTTTACTATTGGAAAAACCCGGGGGAGACCCGGGCCCGCAAAAAATTGGTGATGTTCAATTATATTCCCGAATACCAGTGGATTGTGGCGTCGTCATCCTACCTGGATGAGCTTTACCAGCCATTGAAAACCATCCGCAATGTATTTATAGGGATTTCACTGCTGTTTTTCAGCATTATGCTGGCCGTTACCTTTGGCATCAGCCGGACCATTACCACACCGCTTCGCCAGCTCATGACGCGGTTCAGCGCGGCCACGGCAGGGGATTACTCTGCCAGAATGGAGAGCCGCTCCGGGGACGAGGTGGGGCAGCTTGCCCGGTATTTTAACCGCTTCATGGATCAGCTTGAAGCCACCCAGCAGGCGTTAGAGAGGGATATCACCCGGTCTAAAATTCTTGAAAAACAGGTGATGCAGGCCGGGGAGCGGGAACGGATGAACATCGGCCAGGCACTTCACGACGATCTTTGCCCCCATCTGATCGGCATTGCAGGGTTGACGGCCGTGATCCGGAAAGATCTTAAATCCCGGCAGGACCCCGCCGCAGACCTTGCCGGGAAAATGGGCGAACTCATGGAGGATGCCGTGGAAAAGACCCGGCAGCTTGCCAGGGGGCTTTGTCCGGTCCATCTGGTCAGCCATGGATTTCAGTCAGCCCTGGAAGAGATTGCCGATCAGTTTGCCTATTATTCCGGTATCCGGTTTGAGTGCCGCATGGACGAGGGGGTGGATATCCTGGAAGAGTCCTGTGCCATTCATCTTTACCATATTGCAAGGGAAGCCGTGAACAACGCGGTTAAACATGCAAAATGCGACCGCATAAATATTGATTTGAGCCGGGATGCGGCCGATGGTCAGATCCATTTGAAGGTGACGGACAATGGTACCGGTATTGACCCTGAGCCCTCGGGCCGGGGTATTGGCTTGCAGATTATGGCCTACCGGGCTAAAATTATTGATGCGCAATTCAATATTGATACCGGACCAAAAGGAACACAGATCCATGTCAGTATGCTGCCTGTTCAGAAATAGCATTTTTGCCCAATTTCTTGGTTGGATGAAAATGAATAAAACGGAGAATGCCCCGGCATGATTCAGATCCCTCAAAAATCCCAAATTGTTATTGTGGATGACCACCCCATTTTCTGTCTGGGCATGAGCGAATTGATCAGCCGGGAACCGGATCTGACGGTGGTGGCATGTCCAAATACGGCGGAAAAAGCCCGGCATATTATTGAACAGGATATGCCGGATCTTATGATTGTTGATATTTCCCTGGCCGAAAGCAACGGCATTGACCTGGTGGCGGAACTGCGCTGCAAATGCCCGGATCTGCCCATCCTGGTTTTGTCGATGTATGATGATTCAATGTATGCAGAACGGGCGTTGATGGCCGGTGCCAGGGGATATGTGATGAAACAGCGGGCCATTGCCCAGGTGGTGGAGGCGGTGCGCCAGGTACTATCCGGGCACATCTATGCAAGTGATAAAATCAAGGAAAAACTGCTTAACCGGATAATTTCCAGAAAACCTTCTGCCATGGGGTTCAGTATGGAGATCCTGACCAACCGGGAAATTGAAGTGTTCCGGCTCATGGGTGAAGGCCTGGACTCAAAGGAAATTGCGGCAAGACTGAATCTGAGCATGAAAACCGTGGGCACCCACCGGGAAAATATTAAAGAAAAGCTTCATCTCAAACATTACACGGAACTTGTCAAAGCTGCCGTGCACTGGGTTTATGAAATGAAAAAATAGTGTTAGATCCACTGTCGGCGGCCCTTGTCCTCTTCATTGTAAGACGTAAGGAGAGGCGTTTGTAGGTTTTAAACCTATCCTGATTCAGATTGCCGGCCATAAAAATATGAGAGCGTTACCGATTGAACGATTAAAAGATTCGTTGTTAATGAGACACGGAAGGCATTTATCAAAATTATTAACAAGGAGAACCCTGTCATGTTGGAAAGAAGCGTTAATTACGAAATTTTAAGCCCCACCAATTTTCTTGATAGAAGCGTAAAAGTCTATCCGGATAAAACCGCAGTCATTTATGGGGATAAATCCTTTACCTGGACAGGGTTCCAGGAGCGGGTGTTTCGTTTGGCCAATGGCCTCAAGGCCCTTGGCGTTGGCCGGGGTGACAAGGTCGCCTTCATCTGTCCCAATACGCCACCCATGCTGGAAGCCCATTATTCGGTGCCTTTGCTCGGCGCCGCCCTGGTTTCCATCAATATCCGGCTCTCTGCCAATGAAATGTCCTATATCATCAATCATTCCGACGCCAAAGTGGTGGTGGCGGACAATGAATTCGGTAACATGTTGTCATCGGTCGTACCGGAACTAACCGCAGTGAAGGCCTTTATCAATATCTGTGACATTGACGATTCCATGCCCCTGGACGGACCGGAATATGAACGTTTTCTGGCCGATAGCCCAACTGATCCGGTTGCTCTTGTCATTGAAGATGAACGCGAAGTGCTTGCCTTGAATTATACCTCCGGGACCACGGGGCGTCCCAAGGGCGTGATGTACCACCACCGGGGCGCTTATCTCAACGCTTTGGGCGAGTTGCTGGAGTTTAAAATCAATCCGGACAGCAAATATCTATGGACCCTGCCCATGTTCCATTGTAACGGATGGTGTTTTACCTGGGGCATCACAGCCATGGGGGCCACCCATGTCTGCCTGAGAAAGGTGGATCCCGTTGAGATCTACCGGATTGTCGCCGAGGTGGGGGTCACCCATCTGTGTGCCGCGCCCACCATTCTCATCGGCATGTCTGCTTTTGCCAAGGAAAATAATGTCCGGCTTTCCAACAGCCTGGAGATTATGACCGCCGGTGCACCGCCTGCACCCATGGTGATCCAGAACATGGAAAATATCGGGGCCAACATCACCCAGACATATGGTCTGACTGAAGTGTTTGGTCCGCATTCCGTATGCCAGTGGCAGGACAAATGGGATGATCTTTCACCCATGGCCAGGGCCGGCATCAAGGCCCGTCAGGGCGTACCCTATATTGTGGCCGAGCATATGGATGTGGTGGACCCCGAGACCATGGAACCGGTGCCAAAGGACGGCACCACCATGGGTGAAATCGTCATGCGGGGAAATAACGTCATGCTCGGATATTATAAGGATGCGGAAGCCAGCACCGAGGCCTTCAGGGGCGGGTGGTTCCATTCCGGGGACCTGGCGGTTATGCACCCGGATAATTATGTACAGATCATGGACCGTAAAAAGGACATCATCATTTCAGGCGGTGAAAATATTTCCACCGTTGAAATCGAAAATGTGCTGTACACCCATCCGGATGTGCTGGAAGTGGCTGTAATTTCAGTGCCCGACGAAAAATGGGGAGAAGTGCCCAAGGCTTTTATTGTACCCCGGGCCGGAACCAATCCGGATCCGGCACAGATTATTGCGTACTGCAAGGAAAAAATGGCCCGCTTTAAAGCACCCAAATCCATTGAATTTGGTCCCTTGCCTAAAACCGCCACAGGCAAGCTGCAGAAGTTCAAGCTGCGCGAGAAGGAATGGGAAGGCCACGACCGTATGGTCAACTGATTTTCCCGTCGTCTGTTTCATGAAAAAAGGGCAAGGCACACGGTCTTGCCCGCCCTCTATGTCGTGCCCGCCGGAAAATCGTAATTTTTGCCGCTTACTTCGCTGGTCGTAAATTTTAATCCTCAAAATACGCTATGTATTCCTCCGGTTAAAATTTGCGCCTGCCTTGTACTTGGCAAAATTTCCAGATTTTCGTTCAGGCACTATGTACGCAATCATTGGGACAGGGCGGTGAGGAAAAAAAGGGTGGTGGGGTCCGGACTCCCCGTTTTTTCAAGGAGATTTTGACCCTGGAACCGAACAATGGCCCGGACTAATTCTACACCAACAACTCCGTCAATTTCACCTCGGTATATACCGATCTTTTTTAACATGGCTTGTACCTGTTGGATTGGTTTTCCCCTGACGCCATATTCCCAGGCCGGTATCACCGGGGCAGGCTTCCAAAACAGAAAATAGCGTATGTGTACGGGATTGATCAAGAGCTTGTCCAGGATGTGGTATTTTTTTTTAAAAGTGGGGGGCAGTGTGGTGAAATGAATCAGCATCAGCCCGGTTTCATTGTAGATTTGCCGGGTTATTTCCTCGAAATTTTCGTCATAGAGCGCGTCGGAAAATAGCCGTTCATAGGCTTGAAGGTTATATGCGGCCAGGAAATTCCTCACCCGATCATCTGACAGGAGCGCGCGCTTGCGTGCTTTTTTTTCAGGGGCAGGAACGGCGGTTGGCTTTGAAGGTTTCTGTGTCTGTTTCAGCGTTTCCTGGGTGACGGATTTTGTGGGAACTGTTTTTTTTTCTATCGTTGGGCTCTGTTTGTTGTCCCGAAACAGCCAAACCGCGCCGGCCAAGCCCAGCAGAAGGATGGCAACGGCGATTATGGGCAGTGCATTCCCGGGCCTTGAGGTTTTGACGCCATTCTCCATGTTATGGCGTTCACTATCCATATCTGCCGATAGGGCTTCTTTAAAAATTGCATCTTCGACATGGCGTTGCCTGATTGCTTGGGTACGATCCGTAAATGCCTTGCGCAGGGCCTGGTCCATGAGGGTGTTAATTTGTTCGACTCGACCATCCGATAGTCTGTAGAGAGCCTCATGGGCCTTTTCTTCGATCACAATTTGATGATCCGGTCCGGCTTCATTCAGCAAAAACTGGATATATACCATGGTCTGATCAAAAGTGAACGGTTGGGCCGGATCCATGTGAAAGATTTCGAAGAAACTGGAATGGTCCAGAGTAGGAGAAAAGGGATTGGTCTCCAACTGAAAATGCGCTAACAACCCGATGTCGCTGATTTTATCAGAACCACTCATGTTTTTTCCTGTCTAACAGTCTCCAAAATATGGTAGATAAGTACACTGATTTTATACCGTTTCAGGTTGTTTTTTCAACTTGAAACGGCTTAAACGCTGATTTTCCGGGGAAAATGCCCGGGACATAAAGGAAAGAGTGAACATATGCACGCCCATGAACTGGCCGAAAAGATTTACATGCTTTTTGCCGCATTGCGCGATACAAGACCCTTGGTCCATGTGGTGACCAACTTTGTGGTAATGAATCAGACCGCCAATGCGCTTTTGGCCCTTGGTGCATCACCCATGATGTCCTGGGCAGATGATGATGCAGCGTATATGTCCGGTGTATCGGACGCCCTTTGCATTAACATCGGCACCCCGGTTTTGGAGCGGATTTCAGTCATGAAATCCTTGATGTCCCTTGCCGGGGAGATGGAAAAACCCGTTGTACTGGACCCTGTAGGCGCCGGTGCAGGGCAATTCCGCACTGATATTGCCCGCGAACTTTGTGCCTTTGCCCCGGCAAAAATCATCCGGGGCAACCCTTCGGAAATCTGCGCCCTTGCTGCAGGCCATTTATCCACCAAGGGCGTGGACAGCGGGATCTCTCCGGAACAGGCCAGGGCCATTCTGACCGGGCATGGCCGGCCTGACCGAAATGCCGATGCCTTGCCAAATGGTGCAAGCGCGCTTCTTGCATCCGCATCTGCCCTCGTGGTCAGCGGGAAAACAGACATGGTGCTGGGGCAGGGCAAAATGGTCAAGATTGCCAATGGATCTGAACTTATGGGCGCGGTAACCGGTACCGGCTGCATGCTTTCCGCCATCTGTGCCGCTTTTTATGCCGTGGCTGAAAACGGTTTTGACGCTGCGGTTGCAGGTGTTGCCGTTACGGGCATTGCCGGGGAACTGGCCGCAGCCCGGGTGGTCGGCCCGGGCTTTTTCCTGCCCCATTTTATAGACCGTTTGTACGCACTTCGTGAAGCGGATATTCATCAATATCTGAGGGCTGAAGTTCACTGCTTTTGATATACGGGAGGCCATTATGGCAGATTTAAAGAAAGAGCAACAAATTTCATCCGGGAAAGGTCTGTCTCTTAAGCGCATGATATCTGCGCTGGGGCCTGCCTGGATCATCAGCGCCGTGGCCGCAGGACCTGGAACCACCTTAAGTGTTGCCAAGGCCGGCGGGACCTATGGCTATGATTTTTTGTGGGTGGTGGTACTCAGCGTGGTGCTGGCCTTTGTCTGCCAGTACATGGCCGCCAAGACCGCGCTGATCGGGGGGCGGGGGATTGTTTCCATTGTGCAGGACAAATGGGGGACT
>NZ_DDYV01000032.1:0-40504 GCF_002348205.1 Desulfobacter sp. UBA2225
GCCGAATCAGTGCTCTACTCTACCCCGAATTCCCTTGGAATTCCCTTGTCCCCCGAATTCCCGATTTCCCCCGGCATTTCCATTGCCCTGCCCTTATGGCGAATAGCCATTGCAATATATTAAATCTTTGGTAAAATCTATTGTTAACAATGGACCCGGCTTTGCCTGGAGGACTGGAGGAATCATGATTAAACAAGAAGAAATCCTCACTTACCTGCGACGATTCAAAAACAAAAATCAAAAACAATACAGCATCCTTAAAATCGGCATTTTTGGTTCGGCGGCACGGAATGAAATGAACGAAAAAAGTGATATTGATATTGTTGTTGAACTCGGGAAAGCAGATCTGTTTCATCTTATTGGAATCAAACAGGAACTCGAGGAGCAGTTACATCGTAAGGTTGATATTATAAGGTATAGAAATGACATGAATGCACTTCTTAAAAAGAGAATAGACAAGGAAGCCTTTTATGTATGACAAGGAGCTTGTTTTAGAAATAATGAAGCAGATTTATAAGGCTGCACAAACCATTTTACAACGTTTTGAACCTGTAAAAGAAGTCAATTATTTTACAGATTCTTCTGCTGGCATGGAAAAACTTGACAGCATATGTATGCTGCTCATTGCAATTGGGGAAGCATTAAAAAATCTTGATAAAAATACCAATAACAAGTTGTTGGCTAAATACCCACAGGTTAACTGGAAAAACGCCAAGGGCATGCGTGATATCATCAGTCACCATTACTTCCAAACTGATGCCGATGTAATATTTAACGTTTGCAAAACACATATCCGTGAACTTGCACAAACCATAAATACAATGATTGAAGACTTATCATAGCCAAAGACTTGATTACAATCAATATTTAAGTATAGGTGTCTCCGGAATTCCTAATGTACCCCACCGAACGGCAATTACATAAGGTGTCCCCCAAATTAAAGTACCCCAATCTACATCTCCCCTAAAGCAGCGCCAACCCCCGCAATATTTCAGCAAATTCAGGATTCTTTGCGGCATATTGTCTCAATGCCTCAAGCTGCCTTCTTAAAAGTGAACCATCCGAGTGTTCCAAATCCAAATAATCCAGAACTTTACGTTCCAGCCGATTGACCTGTTCAATCACCGGCTTCACCATGGTACGACGATCCCAGGCAATATAACCAAAAAGTGCCACAATCAACGTGATGAGAGATCCAAAAAGAACAAGCATCGTATTATTTGAATCATCCTGTCTTTTGTTTAAATCATCCAGTCTTTTATTAAGTGCTTCCTGGCCCAATTTCATTTCAGCCCTAAGTGCTTCCTGGCCCGATTTCATTTCAGTTCTGAGCGCTTTCTGACCCTCTTCCAGAACAACAAGCTTTTCGATGATCTCACGATCCGATATCCGGGGCGCTATCTCGACGGCCCATAATGACATCGGTAAAAACAGATGGAGAAATATGAATACAATCATCACACAGTTCAATAGATTTGATTTCATGCCCCCCCTTTTTTTTTACTTCAACCCGCGATAACTGGTATCCTTTTTCACATCAATCGCGATGAAATGATTATAACCATCAGGGCATTGATTAACAACCACCCAAAAAAGAAAACAGCCCATACTTCCGATTCTTTACCCGATTTGCCATCGACTTTGATGATAATAAAATCTGGTCTGTCCCCCTATTTTTAGCATGATGTACGCAGAATTTTCAGAATTTCAAATTTCCAGAATTTCCATCTCCCCCTATAAGATTTCAGAAACATCCTTTGCCGTTTTAATGGCTTCCTTAATTTTTATGAGGGTATCAAGATCCTTGATTTTTTTTACCTCTGCCATTACTTGGTCAACCCGATCCGGGAATTTAAGGATCATCCCCAGTTCAATGGCATCCGTCAACCCTTCAAGCTTGCCTTCAAGCTTGCCTTCAAGTTTACCTCTGATTTCCCCTCTTATTTCCCCTTCTTTACGAAGTCTTTCGGCAAGTGTCATGATATACTCTCCTTCCTTTGCGGAAAGCGCCTGCTCGGCAACTTCCCTGATTGCTTCAGCGGATATGTCATCCATTGTATTAAACAGATACCGCAACACTGTTTCAAGATATTGAAGCCCGGTCTCCTTTTCCATCAAGCTCTTCATGAGCGACAATATGGCCGGCAATTTTTTCTGCAAATCCGGGTCAAACACATGCTTGAAAAGCAACAGCACCACCCTTGCCATAACCGTTCCTTTTATATCTTTATCTGTGAAACGGGTCAGATCATGGAGGTGAAAGCCAAAATCAGGGATATAGCCTGACAGCTCATCCACAGGACCTGACAAAACCGAAGATAACCGGACTTTATCTTCAGGCCAGGACCTCTTTCCATGGCAGATCAAAAGCGGGATCACAATGGGCAGAGCTTCTTTTTTCTTCTTCTGCTTTATAAAAAGGCGCCATATTTTCACCATGTATTCCAGGATCTGGAGATGGACATGCTTATCATAATAGCTCTTATGCTCAAACAGTACATGGACAAAACCGGGCTTTCCCGACAACATCACCTTGTAAAGCATATCTGAATAGTAATCCGACAGCTCCTTTTCCACAAAGCTGTCCTTGCTGATTTCAAGGGTGTCAAGATCCATCAAGCGCAATACATGGTGCGGCAGGTAGTGGTGCAGAAAACTCCTGGCATTTTCAAGGTTGCTCCATGTCTCTCGGAAGAGCTTGTCATGGGGATTGCTCACATCGTTCATGCTGCTGGTGTTTTCATTGTTCATGGGACAAATTTTAGACAGTTTCATAGGGAGAGTCAAGGTGTAATAATTGTTACTCTGACCCCATTCTCCTATATAGGACATGGAGGGGATATTAAATCAAATTTAATTTTATTTCAAGTTGTTAGCATGGCCCGACCCCGAATCGCATTCTTTCTACCGAACGGCAATTACGTAAGGTGTCCCCGGAATTCCATGGCTTTGGAAGAGGCTGGGATTGAATTTATAAACAAGGATGGATGGGTTGGCGTGAGGTTGAAGCTGTTAGCGGAATAAATGATAGATAGCCTTGACAGATGTAACCATAGGAGTTACTGTGAAATTATGATAAAAGGATTCAGGGACTCTTGGCTTCAGGATTTTTTTATAGACGATATTTACCATAAAAAGGTTCCTGCCTCCATTCGAAACCAGTTGTTCAGAAAAATACAGATACTTGATGATGCAACGTGCGACATGGACCTGCGAAGCCTGCCAAGCAACCATTTTGAAAAACTTTCAGGTAATTTAAAAGGGAAATGCAGCATACGAGTAAATAAACAATGGCGGCTTATTTTTTTCTGGAATGATTCTGGAGGGGAAGCCGTGGATGTTTATCTCGATAACCATGACTATAGGAAATGAGGTATAAAATGCTAATCACAAAACGCCAGCCTGTGAGTGTCGGGGAAATTATTAAAGAAGAATATCTTGCACAAATGCAAATCACCCAGGAACAGCTTGCAACAGCAATGGGTGTCAGTCGGAAAACAGTAAATGAAATATGCAATGGAAGACGGACTATAACAGTTGACTCTGCTTTATTGCTGGCAAAAGTATTCGAAAATACGCCTGACTTTTGGCTGAACATGCAAAGACGAAGTGACCTTTGGGCAGCGTTGAATACTCCAAAAAGAAAAGCAAGGATTGATAGAGCAAGACCTGTCCGGGAAGCCTTTGCATAAATATCCTCAGCCGTACTACACTACACCGATCTGGTGAATTTATCAATGATTTCAGGCAGGACGAATAAATACGGGAAAACAGTCCAGATACCATCCTCAATATCCTTGTAACTCCACTTGGCCTTTGTAGCCTCACTTTTCCTGGCTCCTGTAAGTATCAGGAACTCAATAAGGTCCGGCACTGTGGGATGGTCACAGCATTTTAACGCTGGTAATAGGCTGCCCTGCCCGAAGCCCTCACCTCCAGAAGGAAACCTGGTAACTGCGTCATAATAATCGATAACAGTCGGGAACATCACCAGAACAGATGTCATAACAGGCAGTTGAGTCAATTTTTTAAAGTAGAGGTGTTGAAACCCTCTCCTCCTTTTCCAAATAATACCAATAAGCCAAGCCTGACCCCACCATACTAATTCGGAATTCGGTATGGTGTCCCCCGAATTCCAAGTATGGTCCCTGCAAGTATGGTCCCTGGAATTCAAATTGCGTAAGGTGTCCCCCGAATTCAATTCACCGAATTCACCATGTCCCCCGAATTCACAAACCTATCATCCATCCAGATTCCATTGTCCAGAGGCCTTTATCTCCTCATACATGGCATCAGGTGCAAGATCAAGCTCCTCTGGCCAAGTGACGGCACCATATACAAGAGTTGCACGGGAAAATGTTTCAAGGTCACGTAATTTAGAAAAAATACCTGCACGATCCGAAAACAAAAATTGTTTCATATTGACGTATCCTTCCACTCCGTCAAGGAAACGGACAAAAAGCCGATAATCAGGCAGTACTTTCAACTGCTGTATCCGCCAAGGCATACATGGAGTTATAGGTGGCTCTACGAAAGAGGTTCGATTTTTTGCGGTGATTGCATTTGCGCACATTGATTCCATGCCTCCATTAATTCTGCACGATGTTCAATAGCCCATTCAAGAACCAAAACCATCGCACGTTTTGGTAAAAAACCTTTCTCAACCTCCAAAGTATGAATATTGATCAAAGCTTCATACTCAGCATACAAAGCATGAAAGTGTGGAGGTGGGTGTTCTTGCCAAAACATCTGAATAATAATCCCATAAAAAATACTAATAGGTGGCATGAACACTCCTAAAAACAAATTATCCAAAATTTAAAACTAATTGGATTATCAATTCTTGTCAAGCTGAGCTTGGCTTCAAAAAGCCATTGAGTCCATCTATGACGGTCTTTTGAAAATTTCAGCAAAAATTCCCGTTTATGGCATCGATGGGTGATATGCCAAATCTGACCTGGGAGATAATGTCGTTTTGCTCTGGTCAAAGCTTGCCTTCTAAATCAGTGTTTTTGACCCTAAAAAATTGATTATAGTCATGATATGGAGGGTATTTTAAATCAAATTTAATTTTATTTCAAGTGGTTAGCATGGCCCGACCCCGAATCGACCCGAATCGAAAACCCGGCCTTTAATGGGTGACCATTTATGTATGGTGTCCCCGGAATTCCCCGAATTCCATCCCCCGAATTCCCTGGGGACTGAAAGTGCGGCCAAGGTTTTTATTTTTAACGGCTGCGCCCCTGTCCCCCCTGAAACTAAAAAAGATCAGTGCCGGGAACCTTCTGCGGCATCTATTTTGGGAAGTTCGTCGGCCAAGGCCTTTGCATAAGCAGTCCGGGCGGTCTGGGCAATAGCCACCAGCTGCTGAAGCCGGGCGATCTCCTGGTCAGTGACCCGCAGGTTCATGATCTGGTTTTTGGCGTTGTCAGACAGATCTGATAGTTTGTATTCCGCCCCGTCAATGGTGATTTTATGTTCTGACCGGTTCGTCCGGGATGTGTTCTGTGATGTCATGGTTTTGTCGATCCTTTCTAATTTTCTCATTTTTGTATGTCAGCCGGCGATTCAGGGATCTTCCCTGCCGGCTGGTGTCTGTCCCCCACCAAAGAGGGTCTGCTAACTGAACTGGATGGGATCGCTGCCGGATTCACCGAACAGCTTTTCAATATCCGGCACATCGGGCACCGGCCCTTTTCCGGCCTGCTGGGCAAGCCAGCCGTCTTCCAGGTTGGTCAATGACATGATATGGGCATAGACCATGTCCAGTGCCCCGGTTTCCCGCAGCAGTACCAGCCGGTCGGCCGGCAGTTCGGCCAAGGCCTTTTGATCAACCAGGCGAAACCCGGTCACGATCTTGGATTCTTCTTTATCCGGATTGATTTTTAGTTGTCGTTCCTCCAGCAGATCAAAAGTATCCAGCTGATTCACAATGGCCTGTGTCCGTTCAAAATCATGTTGCAGCCCCATGAGGATCTGCCGGATCTTCTTGAGAATATCCGTAGGCTGTCCAGTACCATCAAACAGCCGGATGCCGTCGGGTTTATTCAAATGCGATGCACCCGCATCAACCTGGAGCCCGAAGCGCCGCCCGGTTTCTTCCCGTTCTTCCGGGGTGGTGGGTATTTCGCCCAAAACAAAGGGGTACCGGCGCAAATGGGCCGGTACATAACGGCCCACCCAGTGACCCGCATCATCGATATATACATTGCATCCTGCTTCAAATCCCACCAGGGCCTTGGGCACCCCTCCCTGCATGGGAAACACAATAACCGTTTCCCGGGCTGCCTTGAACAGTTCAGCCGCTGCCAGGGGAATGAAAACCAGCTCACGGGCAAAATCAAAGGGCTGGTCCGGTGAGAAGCGCAGATCCCTATGGGTCTCTGCACTCAGGGGAATGGGGTGTTTAAACATGTCACTCCTTTGTTACGGATCCCGACTAAAATCTTGGGAATAAAAAGGCCACCCCTTTACAGAGGTGGCCTTTGTTTAACGAACAATCACCTTATCAGGCAGTGAAACTATGCAATGCCGACAATGTTTTCGTTCTGGAGGTCAGCGGAATTAACACCTTGAAGAATGATCGTGAAATCCAGGCCGTCGTTGGAGGTGATAACCGTGTCTGCTGCGGTCAACTCTAGGATTTGAACAATACCATCGCCAGCAACTGCAAGATAATTGCCGTAAGCAGTATAATCAGCGATAGCTTGTGCATCAAGAGCCACAGAACCTGCAAAAACATCACCTGCGCTAATGGTAATCTTAGTGGAAGAATCCACATCAAGGGCACGCAGATCCAGCTGGGTCTGGTTGCTTATGGTTACGTTATCACCGGCATCAATGGCCTGGAAATTATCGATCTGCCATACCACACCCTGGTCATAAACGTCTTCGGTAAAGACAAATTTGGTCAGGAATTCAGATGCTGAGGTAATAAGATCAAAACCTGTCACGTTAAGTGGATTAAGATCACCATCTAATGATGCGGTAACAGTAGCAGTAGCTGCACCAATTAGATCGGTCACTACGCCGGCAGCTGTTACCTCTTCAATATAACCCGTGCCTGGAGCATCGGTAGGATCAGGCATATTACCATTAATAGTTGGCGTGATCAGTATACTATCAGGCGCAACACCAGCAGCAATATTAAATGCATTCGGTGCGTTCACAGCGTCCGCTACAATAGCATTATCCAAATTGGCAGCAGTTATAAGAGCGCCAGTATCATTGGTAAAGACATATTCTCCACCAGCAAAGGTGATAACAATAGAATCACCCGCAGCCAAGCCTGCATAACCACCTGTTACAAAATCAAATTCAAGCGTTTCGAGTGCAGGGACAAGAGCTCCAGCAGGCACAGAAAACACAGTATTGTCTCCACCAACATCAAAAATAAACCCGAACTCATTCACAACAACCTCGGCATTGGTGCCCTGGGTGCTGTCCCAGCCCTGAGTAACAAAATCACCATTATAAGCGGAGAAATCAACTTTTGTCAACGCCGTATCCAGTTCATTCAGTGTCAGGCTGTCAGTGTTCAGGTAGTTCAAATCATACAGACCGCCGGTGATTTCCAGGGTCCGGGCATTGACATTCCCGGTAGTCGGATTTGCCAGGGTGTTCAGGTTGAAGTTGTAGTTGTAGGACTCTCCTGTGGTGCCGCCCATGTCCATGCTGATGGTCTGGAAATCCTGCACGTTGAGGTTGGCGCCGCCAACTGACCAGAAGGTGGGTACAAACAATGCCGTTGTGGCATCAGAAACAAAATCAACATTCACCTGACTGCCGGAAGTGTTATTGGCTGCTGCCAGTGTCACATCAGCGGCAACAATTGATTCAACAAATGTATCCGTCACATCGAGCGTTCCTGCATTGATCTGAACATTCTCAGTGGCCCGCAGGTTGAACAGGTTGATGGTCGCTGTGGAATCAACCAGGTCATACAGTTCAACATCAGAGACATTGGTTGCATTGAAGTTGGTTGCCACAAAAATCGACGGTGACACACCAACACCCACACCACCATCACCAAAACGAATGGTCTCAAATTCTGAGATGTCGGTTGCATTGGTTGTGGTCACACCGTCACGGATATTCAGGATGTCTGCATTACCTTCGGTACCGATCAGTTCAACTGTCCGGTTGGTTCCCAGGGCGGCATCAATAGCTGTAATAACCGCTCCTGTCACACCCAGGTACAGATCAGCGGCCTTCACCAGATTCCCTGTTTGAGGATCAAAGGTACCCAGCCCGCTGCCGTCTACCAGCAGATCATCACGGGAAGCGGCTACCGCGTCAACACTGTTGGAGGCAGATGCCAGATTTGTAATGGTCAGGTTCTGGGTGCCTTCCAGCATGAAGGTGTTCACCAGGTTACCGTTCAATGTGGTAACAACATTTCTGGTGTTGCGCACGCCTGCGGAATCCAGATTCAGGGTACGGACGTCACTGACATTGCCCACCTGGTTATCGATGGTCACTGCGGCGGCTGTCAGCACGCCGGATACACGGGCGGTGTTGGCAAGTTGCAGATTCAGCTCTTCACCGGTTGTGTCGGTGAAACGAACAATGCCGAAGTTCTGGTTGTTGTCGTTATTGCCGGCACCCAGTGTCTGGTTTTTACCTGAAACCACAACTGTCTGCTCATTGGCATTCAGATTTACCAGACGGGTATTAGCGCCAATATTGGTGGTTGCTGCAGGCGCACCCACAATAGTAGTATCATTGAACGCGATTTCACCATCTGTTGCAATTACAATTTCAGATATATCAGCCAACCCACCAGCGACAAGATCATGAGTGGTATCATCAAAGTTAATTGCGGGAAGAGTAGCGGCAGCGATGGCAGCAGCAGCTCCTGCTTGATTCCCGACATTAATTGTTTGAGTTGCAATGACCAACTTGTCAATATTCTCAACAGAACTAAAAGATGTTTCCGCTGCTGTATAATCGGTCGCTGCAGCGAAACCTGCGGGAATAGTATACCCGTCCTGATTCGCGGCCCATCCAGTGGAAGTAGTGATCTCCATAGTGTTCTCACCCAAACCACCATCAACGGAAGTATTTTCTTTCACTGCAAGACCTTCCAAATTAACTCGGTCTGCTTCCACACCGCCGATGATTTCCAGCTGAAAGTCGGGGTCGCCGGCAACGCCATTATCAACCGCCAGGCTCAGGTTGGAACCGCCGTCACCCAGCAGGTAGCTGAACTGTACGGGTTCTGAAACACCCAGCAGGTATTTGTCAAACACAGCGGCCGTCAATGAAGCACCAACTTTCAACGCAGCATCAAAACCAGTGGCATCAAAAATCCGGACATCGGTCAGACCATTGGTCTGAAGACGGTCATCAGTGGTCGTAGAAACACCCCGGGTATCAAATGTGCGCAAACCAAGCTCAAATTTACCGTGAGCGCCGCCATCCAGATGCGATAGATACACTTCCTCCAGTTGGTTTTCATCGTCAAACGACCTGCCAACTGTATTCGGGCTGTTGACAGAGGACAAAGAGGTGATACCGCTATCACGGTCAACCAGTACATCCAGCTTCTCAACACCGCGGGAGCCGGACATGGCGGCAATATTCACAATCCCGCCCCTGGAGCCGCTGCCTACACCATCAACCACCAAAGTGGAGCTGATCAGGCCTTCTTCGGTAATCATGCCGACATCGACACGGTTACGTACGTCAATACCGGCAGCCGCGCCAAAAATAAGGGCTTCAGCCTCTTCAATGGCAAACACGCCGCCGGCAGAATCTTCAATGAGAAACACACCGTTGCCGGTATGGGTAACAGTCAGTCCGGAAAGGTCGGCATCCGCGGCCAAAGCGTTGGCAATGGCGGTTTCCAGTTCTGCCCAGGTATCAGCTGCCCGCATCTCTTGGGTATCCAGGCTATAGGATTCCCCATTTAAATCAAAATTGATTTCCCGGACAGTGATGTTTGCAAGTTCAAATGTTTCAGGCGCCAGTCCGTCTGTAATTTCCTGCACCCGGATGGTCAGGGCTGATTCAGCATTCAGATCGCCTTCCATGAACAGGGGATTAAAATAGACTTCATAACTCACGCCAGGGTCGGTCAGGCGCATGCCCAGAGTGGTGTCTTCCGGACGGGTGCGGACATCTTCAATACGGATGTCTGACCGGCTTTCATCGGTCCACCACTGCTCAACATCTGCCATACGTCCGGCATCGATTGTGGAAATAAAAGTGGTGTTATTGGCGGTATCAACCTGCGGGGTAATAGCGGTCAGGTATACTTCCTCAATGCCTGTGGTCGTCGCTCCAATAGCAGCGCCCTGGCCGATGTCCTGAATCGTACCGGTTGCAATCAGGTCGGCAGCCAGTATATCCTGACCGGCACGGCCATCCAGAATGTCACCGGTTTCAAGGGTATTGGCCAGCTCACCGCTGCCGGTTTCGTTCTGAAGGACCGGGGCAGTGAACAGATCGTCGAAGTCAGAGCCTGTCCGGTTGTCGGCATTTACCGTTAAAACAATCTCTTGTTTTAACGTTTCATTGATGTCAGCTATAGCCTTTTCGACGCTCGCATCCGTCGCGTCTATATCGCTAAGATCCCAATCAGTTTCTGTTCCGCCCATATCAGCATAATACAGGCCGACTTCTGTCTTATTGGCCAATATCTGAGCATCATCGCCTGTTGCGCCGTTCGCTACGGCCAGAATCATTTCAGCCTGGGAAACAGTCCCCTCATCCAGGGCTGTGGACCAGTATTCAAGACCGGCTTCAACCGGCGCGCGGCCAAAAAGATTGTTAAAAATTATGGTAACAAAGTCCTCACTGGGGATGGGTTCCCCGCCATCCGTATAGATGCCCTTGGCTTCATCCTGATCAAAAAAACTGGTGGCAATCTGTTCAATGGTAAAGCCACTTCCTGTCCAATAGTCAAGACCCGCGTCAAGAGGGGCTCTGTTAAATGTAGCCACATATATTTGTGCAACCTGCTCTCTTGTTACTGCCATTCTTTTTCTCCTAATTTAATAATTGATATTGTGATATTGTGCCACCGGAAAAGTGGTACTAACACTGCCCGAAATAATAATACTGTATAAGTATAAGCAAAGAAGATACCATCGTCAACTTTTTTCGATCCCACCTGAGACAAATTTCCCGTATCATGCCCATCCCCCCTGCCCTGTATACCTCCACCGAATTTAATAATTTTAAAAAACAATGAAATTCACCTATGGCGTTTGCGCATAAATTAAAATTTTTGGTCATATGTACACAGATATGGTTTAATTTAGCCTATACCTGATAATCGGCTTACTTGAAAAACTCACACAAAGACACAAAGGCACAAAGCGTTTATTTGGTTTTATGACCCTTTGTGTCTTGGTGTCTTTGTGTGAGAACCCAGGATTGCTGACAAAAGTGGCCGGGGCTTGAGTTTTATCTGCTTTGCTGTTATTGACAAACAAAGCAATCATGAACCAATATTTTCGGGGATGACGTTTTTCATCATGTTCGCTAAATTTTATTCCATTTTAAAAAAGATAAAGGGGACCGCATCCCTTGACAGGCTCAATGAACTGACAAATCCGGACAAATGGGACAATCCGGCGTGGATGAACATCCACCGGGAACTTGAGTCCTACGCCGTGGATAAACACTGCTTCAGTGATACCAAGGCGTATGCCTATCGAAAGGGTTGGGAATGGACCCAGTGCCTCTGGGGCCTGCACACCCTTGGGGCCATTGACAAAACGGCCAAAGCCCTTGGCGTGGGTGCCGGCCATGAGCCGGTGCTATATTATCTGGCCGACCATATCCGGGAGGTGGTGGGCACGGATCTTTACGGCAATGACGATTGGACCAACAATGCCGTAGGCGGAAACGAGGCCGATGCCGCCGTTCTTGAGAACGCAGATGCGTTCTGCCCCCGATCCTATGAAAAATCCAGGCTCAGGTTGATAAATATGGACGGCACGGATCTTCAATTTAACGATGAACACTTTGATTTTGTGTGGTCCCTGTCATCCATTGAACACTTTGGCGGGCACGCCAGGGCAAAGCAGGCCATGACGGAGATGGCGCGGGTGACAAAAAAAAACGGCATTGTCGCCGTTGCCACGGAATTCATCATTACCCCGGGCTGCAGTGATCACCCTGAATTTTTCACAAAGGCGCTGTTTGAAAAATACATTCTCAATGCAAGCCCCCGGCTTAAACCGGTAGAGGCCATGAATTACCAGCTGCCCCCGCTGGAATACCTGATTGATCCCATCATGATCCACCTGAACGGCGATGTCCACAGAACCCGTCATCATATCATTCTTAATAACGGCCATGTTCAATGGACGTCCGTTATCTGTTTTTTCCGCAGGGTTTAGATATTTTTTTTACCACAAAGGACACGAAGGGCACGAAGAAATTATAGGACGAATCTCTTGATGCTGCGCTTTAACATTTGGGTATTAAAATTAATTAACAAGCCTGTTTTGATATTGGCTAATTTCATATATGTCAACAGTTGAGCCGCATGGATTTTGTTTAGTTGTTCAACGCTTTTCAATTCAAGGATAAGCTTGTCTTCTACCAACAAATCAACCCGATATCCACAATCAATGCGGACACTTTTATAAATTACAGGAAGAGGGTGTTGCAGTTTGAAGGATATGTTATCTCTACTTAATTCATGCGCAAGGCATTATTCATAGGTAGACTCAAGCAAGCCCGCGACAAGCTCCCGATGAACCTCAATGGCGCAACCAATAACCCGATTAGACAACTCATCAAAATCCATTCTTCGTGCTCTTCGTGATTTTCGTGGTGAGTTTAGGGAACAGCGGGCGTGTAACCCAGTTTAACGAACTGATCAGAGGTGATGAAAAGATCCTGACGGACCGAAACCTCTCCTATTGTTGCGACAAAAAGATATTGCCGATTGGCTTCCAGTTCCATGGAAAAATGGCCGGCATTATCGGTGGTGGCAACTTGTTTAACTTCTTGCATCCCTTCCACACCATCCGTATGGACCCAAGCCGTTACCGTTTGCTTACCAATCTCCTCACCCGGATCGTAAAGATTGTCTTTGTCAATGTCCGCAAAAAGGACACCGTATATCCTTGGATTTTGCGCAGTGTTAATGGTGCTGTTATCATCGCCAATTGTATTCCGGCCATTTTTACCCACAACAAAAGAGAGTACCCAGAGATCATATATTTCACCTGATATCCCACTTGACTGAAAAGCCATGTTGGATCCGATATCCTGAAAATCGACTGAAAAAGCAACAGGACTCTGGGGCCATGATTCCAGTTCTTTCTGTATCAGCCATTGAAAGAATTCGTTCACAGACGGATCATTCTCTTCGGTTGAAGCGTTAATCTTCTTCATCCTTGCAGCATATTCTTGGGCAAACTCACCGTCATAAAGATAATAGGCAGCCCTCTCAAAATCCGTCTGTGCCTCTGACAAAGCTTGCGGATAGGTTCCGTTAAGCTCATAAGCAGAACGCGCCCGGGCAGATGCGCTCAAGGATGCATCAAAGAAAAGAGGTTTGTATCCGTTATCACGATCACCCAAATAAACGATATTCGGGTTTAGTATATATGCTTCTGCCCGATTCAACGACGTATAGTTCCATATATTATCCGGGTTATGCCGGACCTGGTTGATCAGATTCAACATCTGAATTTGAGATACCAGTTCGGAAGAGCGAAGGCAAATAGCAACAAACCACGCATTTCCCGATCCCACCTTTCCGGCTGATATGGCAATACCGGCAGAGGAATAGTCTTTGGACAAAATATGATCAAACGACTCGTTATCAAGTTCTTTTTTGAAAAGATAATTTATGACGATTTTAAAGGCTGTCTCCCGGGACATAAAATTAAAAAACGAGACCACGCCGCCGGTCGATGCGGTTAAACGATAAACAGGGCGAGTGTCGGATACCGTGATCTCTTCACTGGCCATATCTTCACTGGCCATCTCTTTGCTTTCTTCAGCAGCTGCAGCAGTTAAATCCGAATCCAGCGTATAGGGTGCTAATCTTTTTTTTATTTCAGGCAGAATTCCAATTTTGATCAAAGCTTCGTGGGTATACCCCAGATCTCTGGCGTAGACGTAAGGAGCTTCTCTGATTTTGTTGATCATATCCAGAAAAACTTGATCGTCTTCAGCGGATAGCGCTGCAGCAGGGCCGCAAACGCCCCAGAAAACCATTGCCGAAATAATTGTGTGTATAAGATGCTTTCTCATAATGCAAATGAAAAAGCAAAATATATGCCACACAACACAACCCGTCTGAAACATCAGTTAAATTAAAAAGATAAATCCATTGAGAGAACCTATGGTTGTGCTTTTTTATGTTTTACCTTTTTCTTAACACCCCTGTTTTTGGGTATATAAAAATCGTGTTGACAAATCAGGTTCTGGTCATATCTGGCCCAAGTTGGCCATGAAGGAGATGAAGCACCGGCAATTCTTATGAATCTTTAGTTAAAACCTCACACAAAGGCACAAAGATTTTATTTGATTTTATAACCCTTTGTGTCTTTGTGCCTTTGTGTGAGAAAGCAGATATTTGTAGATCCTAAGATATTTATCCCCCTGGGCCCTGGCGGTAAAATTGTCCAGGTAGTGGTGAAAGGCATTTTTTGAAAACCCTTGGGCGCAATGTTCATCGGTCAGGATTTTATCGATGGCCCGGGCCAGGCAAAGATGGCACCCGGACTGGACCACAAAGCCGGTATGATTGTGCCGGTTCACAATACTTGTACCGGTACCCAGTTCGGTAGAGACCAGGGGTTTTGAAAAATAGAGCCCCTCCAAAAGGATCTGGCCGAAGGCTTCGGCCGGGGCGGTCGAGGGCAGAACCACCAGGCCGCAGTTCTCAATTAAAAATTTCAGGTTGGCGTCACTTTGAAACCCCATGAGATGAACGTTGCTGATCTTCTCGTTTTGGATCCTGGCGTTAAGCCGGTCAAAAAGATCCCCTTTGCCCACGATGGCAACATGGTGCGTCATCTGTTTTGCAGCATCCAGCAGGATATCAAGCCCCTTGTACCACCTGAGCATCCCGGCAAACAATGCGTAATTTTTGTGTTTGCCGACAAAGGCCGCAACCTCCCGGTCCGGCTCCCCAAGTCCGGCAAAGCGATTTTTATTCACAAAATAAGAAACTTCATGAATTTTATCCTTGAACTGCGCCAAATAGGGGGTGGTGTTGAAAAGGCTTTTACTGGAGATACAGACGGCATCCATCTTCCCCATAAACCGGGCCACAAAGGGCAGGTAGAGCCGCTTTAAAAGCTTGGCTTTGTGGATATCACAGTGAAAGGTGACCAGGGCAGGTTTTTCAATGCGGTGGCAAAGGGCCAGAAGCTCTGCCGTGGGCCAGGGGAAATGAAAATGCAGGATATCGGTATGATTGCAGATCCGTTTAAAGGAACGGGCAAAACCCATACTGAAAGGGTTGGACAGCAGGTCAAAGGTTTTACGGTAAAACCGTGCTGTGATATGGTCAGGGGAGGTCACCGTATAATTGCCGGACCCCACAGAGACCACCTCAACCTCAAACCCGTGTTTTGCCGCATGGCTGCCGTACTGTCTTATGGCCTCTTCAAGCCCCCCGTTGGTTTCGGGGAAATAGGTCTTAAAAATATGGGTTATTTTACTCATCAGTCTTGAGTCTTGAGTATTGAGATTTTGATTTCCTGAGCCCTGACAACATTCGGCTTGTTTCATCCAACATATTGGAAAGACAGATAGCTTCTTGTATTTTCAAGTAATTTAGTTGTCTTGAAATTTCAATTTGTGTATCTAACTCATATATTGAACCTTTTGCAATATCAAGAAAACGAACCAGTTCTTTATCCGAATTTCTACCATGTCCCTCTGCAATATTCGACGGTATGGAAACAGCGCTACGCCGCATTTGTGAAATCAAACCATATTGTTCATGTTTAGGAAAACTTTCTGTTGCTTTATAAACACGAACAACAAGCGCCATTGCTCTTTGCCAAACGACTAACCGCTTATAACGATAAGCATTGCTCTCACTACTCATAACTCAATACTCACTACTCATCTATTCACGCATGGCTTTGTCAACATTTTCAAGCAACGGATCTAAAAGATAGCTGATCACTGTCCGGCTTTCAGTCGTGATATAGCAGGCAGCGGGCATGCCGGGCGACAGATAGGCGTTATGAACCTTTAAATCCTCTTCATCCACCAGCACATGGACTTCATAATAGGACGTTTCCCCATGGGGGGTCTGCTGGTTCATTAAATCCGGGGAGACATAGGTCACCTCTCCCCTGATGGGGGGGGTGGATTTTCGCTGGAATGCCGCCAGCTGCACCTTGGTCGGCTGTCCCTTCTTAACACTGATAATATCCTGGGGCCGGACCTGGGCCTTGATCACCATACTCAGATCCTTGGGTACTATTTCCAGTAAAGGCATTCCGGGCTGGATCACACCGCTGTCCTCGGAATGAACCCGTATGTTAAGGACGACCCCGCTGACCGGGGCCCGGACCTCGAGCCGATGCTGGGCATCAAGCATGGGCGTAATCTGGTCTTTAAGGTCAAAAATCATGTCGGTCACCTCGCCAAGCCTTGACACGGCCGCATCCGTATACTGGTTCTCCATATCTGCAATACGCAGTTTATATTCCTCGATCATCTGGGTAAACTGGGCAATATCCTGCTTTAATTTACCTTTTCGCCCCCGGTACTCGGAAAGGCTTCTTTCAAGCGTCAGAATATCGGTTTTTCCCATGTATTTCTCCGCCAGCAACGGCCGCTTACCGGCTAAATCCTCTTCAAGATTCCGGGTAATTTCCGTCACACTTTTCAGCTCTTCTTTAGCCCCTTCAATCCTGTTTTTTGTCTGACTGATCTGGGAATGATACAATTGTATTTTTCCCTGCAGATCGGAGCGCCTGGAGACGAAAATATCCTGTTCCGAGGAAAGGATCGGGGCAATTTCCGGGTCGTCTTTCAACTCACCCAAGGCTTTGGGCCAGGAAATTGACGGTTTCATACCCGCCTCGGCCCGAAGTCTGACCGCTTCGGCTTCCTTGGCCCACAACCGTCCCTGGAGCAGTTTCACATTGGAACTGACCTGGGAGCTTTTCAGCTCAATGAGCACATCACCCTGGGCGACTTCGTCCCCCTCTTTTACAAAAATTTTGTTGATGATCCCGCCTTCAAGGTGCTGAACCACTTTTCTTTCACCGAACACATTGACCACGCCCGGGGCGATCACCGCCCCCTGGAAGGGAAAATAAACGGACCAGATCACAAGGCCGCCGAAAAAAAAGGCAATAACCAAAAGACCTGCAATGATATACTTTGAAGGGTTTGTATTTAATACCGGATCTTCTTTCATTTTTATACTCCTGCCGCCTGCTGGGACTGTTTATTGTTGGCAAGTTGATTTAACACCTCTTTAGCCGGTCCGTACATGGCCGTCTGCCCCTCCTTGATCATGAGAAGCTTGTCCATGTTCACAATCAGATTGGGTCGGTCCGAGACCATAACGGTGGTCACATTTTCCTGCTTTAAATTTTTAAGGGCGGCAAGCACCATCCTGAGCCCCAGGTCATCTAAATGGGTGTGGGGTTCATCCAGAACCACGAATTTTGGGTCACCGTAGAGGGCCCTGGCCAGGGAAATCAGTTGCCGGGGACCTGCGGCAAGGTTCTTGCCGGTTTGATCAATCCGGGTTTCATACCCCTGGGGAAGCTTTAAAATCATGTCATGGACCCCGGCCTTTTGGGCGGCTTTAACGATTTTTTCAGAATCCACCGCCTCAAACCGTGAAATGTTTTCCGCCACAGTTCCGGGGAACAACTCAGGTGTCTGGGGCATGTAGCCAAGATATTGCCCCAGCTCCTCCTCCGGCCATTGGGAAAGTTCCGCCCCATCCAGCCTGACCTTTCCCGTCAACGGCGGCCAGATGCCGAGCAGCACCTTGCACAGAGATGTTTTTCCCGATGCACTGGGCCCGAAAACACCAAGGGTTTCACCCGGCTCAAGGGCCAGGGAAATATTATATAAAACCGTCCTGGCATCAAGGGAGAGGCTGACGGCTTCTGCCGAAACCCGCCCCTCGGGGGCCGGCAGGGAGAGCTTGGGGTTGGATTCCCGGGTGTTCACAAATTGCTTGAGCCGCTTATATGCAGCCACGGCTTCAACAGCCGTTTTCATATTCAGCAGGCTGCGTTCAAAGGGATAAAAAAGCCGTGCAATAATCATCACACCGGCAAAAATACCCCCCTGGGTAATTCCGTGGCTAAAAAACACAAACGCCCCGGCGGTAAACACAGCCGTCATCACCGTCATCTGGAGCAGACGGATAACCGCGCCAAAGGCAGATTGAAACGCATCCGCCTCGGACCTTGCAGCCAGGGTCTTTTCATACCGGGTCCTGTATTGTTCCATGGCGGCGGAAAACATTCTCATCCCTGAAATCAACTGGGCATGGCGCAGGCAGTTGCCGGCAAAATCGGCTCCGGCATGAAACGTGACATCGGCCACGGTATAACGCTTTGTTTCAATTCGTTTGAGCAGGAGCTGAAACAGGGTAATCAAAAAAACGCCGCCAATGCTCACAAAGCCCAGCAGGGGATGTATCAGATAAAGGACCGCCAGATACACCAGCACCCAGGGCAGATCCAGAAAATTTAAAATATGCCCCCTGGCAAAGGCATCCCTCAACAGCTCAAGATCCAAAAGCCCCCGGGTATACCCTGAACGCTTAATTCCTGCGGCATCCGCCTGCATGCTTTTAAAGACATAAGGCATCATTCTCTGGGCCAGGTTATTGCCGGTCTGTCCCAGCACCCGGGCACGAAAATAATCGATCAGGGCCACTATGACAAAGCTGATCATTATACCGGCAGCCAGGGTAGAAAGACTGGCCGTACTGAAACTGAACAGCACTTTGTCGTAGATGACCATCATATATATGGGCAGGGCAAGATAAATCAGGTTCATACAAAGCCCGAAAATCCCGACGATTATAAAATATTTTACCCATGATTTAATTATGTGTTGCATTCACGCCTCCCATTAACTGTCCAACAACCGCATCCCTGTCTCCGAACCGCACCTGTTGTCCTTGCTGGAGGACCAGGATTTTATCCACCGTATATAAAAGGTTTGGCTTATGTGTAATCATGATTGTTGTGGCACCCATTTGTTTAAGGTTTTTTAATGCCTTGATCAAGGCCTGCTCTCCTGCCTCATCCAGATTGGAATTGGGTTCATCCAGAATCACCAGTTTTGGGGTGCCGTAAAGGGCACGGGCAAGGCCGACCCGCTGGCGCTGTCCCCCGGAAAGACTTCGCCCCGCCTCCCCGATATCGGTATCATACCCCTGGGGAAAGGTTAAAATGACCTCATGGGCACCGGCGCTCTGTGCGGCCTGAAGTATCTTTTCCCCGTCGGCCTTCCCCATTCTGGCGATATTGTCTTTTACACTGCCGGCAAACAGCTCCACATTCTGGGGCAGATACCCCAAATATTGCCCGATATCATCATTGTCCAGCTCAAATACATTTTTGCCGTCCAGTTCCACCACGCCGCTGTCAGGTTTCCACATCCCTAAAATCATCCGGCACAATGAGGTTTTACCGGCACCGTTGGGCCCGACCAACCCCATGATTTCCCCGGGCTTCAACGCAAAATCAATATGGCTGAGCACCTGGGTTTCGTTTATGGAAAGGCTGACATCCGCCACATCCAGGGCCCCGGTTATTTCACCGACGGTGTCCGGCTTTTGTTGGGACTTTTTTAACAACGCGGATAGATTATCATAGGCCATCCTGGCGTCGGAGGTCTGCTTCCAGGCGGCAATGGCCTGGTTCACCGGCGCCAGGGCCCGGCCCATGATAATTGAAGCAGCAATGATAACGCCGGGGTCACTCTTGTTGGCCAGCACCAGGGCTGCACCAACCCCATATATAATGACCTGCATGAGAGTGCCGAAACTCTGGCTCACCGCCCCCAGAATATGCCTGACATTCCCGGTTTTGTCGTGGATCTGAATCTCCTGGTCATTGATTTGGCAATACCCGCTCGCGGCATTGCCGGTCATCCCCATGCTTTCAAGCTCCCGGGCTGTCCTGAAACTGGCTGCGACCCACTGCAGTCCTTGGTTTTTTAAAATTTGGGCCCTGGCCGTATCTTTTTGGGTCAGGCCCGACTGCAGCAGTCCGATGATAAAAACCACAACCGCACCGCCTGTGGCTGTCAGGCCAAGCAGGGGATGTACAAGGTAAATCACCCACAGATAAATAAATATCCAGGGCAGATCGAAAAAAGCAAAAATGGAATTGCCGCCAAGGTAGTTGCGCAGGGTATTAATGTCGTTGAGTCCCTTGGTGTACCGGTCGCTGTCGGCACGGCACAGATCCTTGAGCATTGCCTTGAGTACCCGCCGGCTCAAAAGCTTGTCCAGCTGAATCCCGGCCCGGACCAGCAGGCGGGACCGGCAGAACTCAAGCAGCCCTAAAGCCACAAGGGCTATTAAAGCGATGGCCGTTATGGCATAAAGCGTGGGCATGCTGTGATTGGCCAGGACATTGCGGTAAACCGCCAGCATGTATAAAGAAAAAGTCAAATAGAGGGTGTTGATAAATATGGAAAAAAGCCCTGCAAACACAAAATATTTAAAACAGGAGCGCAGATAAAGAATCATAGGGCAGCCTGCTTCCCGGACAGTTTTGCAAACACCGCATCCCTTGGGCCGAACATGGCAACCTGTCCGGCGTTGATGACCAGCACCTTGTCCATGGCGTGCAGCAGCTGGGGTTTATGGGAAACCATGATACAGGTGCAGTTTCGGAGCTCTTTCATGCCTGCCAGTATGTTTACCAGCAGCTGTTCTCCCTGTTCGTCCAGGTTGGAAGTGGGTTCATCAAGGACCAGGAGCCTGGGTTTTCCATAAAGGGCCCTGGCAAGACCCACCAGCTGTTTCTGTCCTCCGGAGAGCCGGACCCCCTTGTCCCCTTCAAGCTGGGTGGAAAGACCCTGGGGAAAACTGTCCACCAAACCCTGTATGCCGCAGGTTTGTATGGCCTGTTCAACCCTATCCATATCCACGGGACCAAGCCTTGCGATATTCTGGGCCACAGTTCCCGGGAACAGCTCAATCTCCTGGGGCAGATACCCGATGTAAGGCCCCACCTGGGCCTTGTCCCAGGAAAAAATATCTTTCCCGTCCAGATAGACCTTGCCGCCAAAGGCGGGCAAAATACCCAGAAGCAAACTGCACAGGGTTGTTTTACCGGCCCCGTTGGGTCCGATAACCCCGAGAAGCTCCCCGGCCGGCAACTCAAAGGAGACTGCTTTGAGCAACATTCGGCTTGGGATTCGATAACCGGCACCGGCAACACAGACATGGCCTTTGGGGGGCGGCAGCGGCATGCCGGGGACTATTCTGTCCAACATGCTTGAAAAACTGCTTAACCGCAGGTAGGATTCCTTTGCCGTGGCCGTCGTACGCCAGGAGGACATGAACTGCATCAGAGGCCCGAATCCGCGTCCCATGATAATGGACCCGGCGACCATAAGCCCGACATCAAACCCCTCTTTTATGGCATAAATGGCCCCAAAGCAATAAATCAAGACCTGGATAATGTTCTGCAGGGGCTTGATCATGGACTGAATGGTGCCGGCATAATAGCTTGATTTTGTCTGATTGACCATCACCCGATTATTTTTCTCAACAAACCTGTCGGATATATCCCTGATCATCCCCATCCCGTTGATTACTTCGGCATTTCTCATAAAAGAGTCCACAAACCGGTGGCTCTTCATGTTCAGTTGCCCCGCCATTTTCATGCTTTTCCGGATCAGAACTTCCTGCAATATGCTCAACCCGACCATGATAAGGGCGCCTGAGGTCGCAATAATGCCCAGCACCGGGTGAAAAAAATAAATAAGCGCCAGGTAAAAAGGGGCCCAGGGAAGGTCAAACAGCGCATAGATGGCCGGCGTGGAAAAATAATTGCGCAGCACTTCAAGATCGTTCAAGCCGGTCTGGTAAGCATTCTTACCGTTCAGTACAGATCCTTTGACCATACCTGAATAAACCTGTTCCCTCAGTCCCAGGCTTAAGTCCTGGCCTGCCAGGGCCAGAAGCCCGGACCGCAGATATGAAAAACACCCGAGCACCGCTACGGCCATAAAAGCGCCGACCGTGATATTTTTAAGAGAGAGCAGACTGTAGGAAACAACAATATTGCCGTATATGGTGAACATGTAAAAGGGAAAGGTTAATTGAAGAATATTTACAAAACAGCTTAAAAGCGCGGCAAAGGTAAAGTATTTCTTCCATTTTTTTAAAAAGGCGGCCATGGGTTAAATTTGATTCCTGCGCCTATCAAGGCACATCCCTTCAAAACCGTTTGCATCAATATCGTCACTTGTCCACAGGGCAGGATCTTTTTCGGACGCGGAATCCTTTTTCATTCTACCGGTGGGGTCCAAGGAGTCAAACAGAACATAGATGGCAAAGAGCAGCACAGGTCCCAAAATAATATAGAGCAACATCACATTAACGGCGATCAACGGTCCGGTACCCACGATACGTTCTCCTTTTATCTGAGTAGTGAGTATTGAGTAGTGAGATTTAAAACAGGCTGTTTTCCTCAATCCTCAATCCTCAATCCTCAATCCTCAATACTCAATACTCAATACTCAANNTACTCAATACTCAATACTCAATACTTTTTTGTGTCACTCAAATCAAGCCAGATAGTCTAATACAATTTTACAAAAAGTCAATGATGCCGGGAAACCAAAAACAACTTGCAATTTTCCCATGTTTATAGGAAAATTTGCCGATTTAAATCTAATCATTTCAGGAAATGCCCATGATCATTGTTATTGATTTCGGATCCCAGTTTAACCAGCTGATTGCCCGGCGTGTCAGGGAAAATAATGTATACTGCCAGGTGGAACCGGCGGATATCCACCTTGACAAATTAAAGGAGCTTGCCCCCACGGGTATCATTCTTTCCGGTGGCCCCTCATCCATTTATGAAGAGAACAGCCCCACCATTGACGCCGGTATTTTTGACCTGGGCGTACCCATCCTCGGCATCTGCTACGGCATGCACTACATGGTGCATACCCTCGGGGGCACCATTAAACAGGCAAGCAAAAAAGAGTATGGCTTTGCCGAACTGCGCATCAATCCGGGCAACCCGCTGTTCAAGGAGATGGATGACAGCTTCCAGTGCTGGATGAGCCATGGCGATTCTGCAAAAGCCCTGCCCCAAGGGTTTGAGATCACCGCGCAGACCGACAACACCCCCATTGCCGCCATTGCCGATTACGCAAGAAAACTGTTCGGCCTGCAGTTTCACCCGGAAGTGGAGCACTCCATTAACGGGGCTGCCATGATCCGCCATTTTCTTTTTGATGTCTGCGGATGCAAACAGAACTGGACCATGAAATCCTTCAGTGAAGGCGCCATCACCCAGATCAAGGATGCGGTTGGGGACAAAAAAGTGATCATGGGCCTTTCCGGTGGGGTGGACTCTTCCGTTGCCGCCACCCTGATCCATAAAGCCGTGGGAAAAAATCTGCACTGCATTTTTGTGGACAACGGGCTTTTACGTCTCAATGAAAAAGAGCAGCTTGAGGTCAGCCTTCGGGCCAACCTGCACATGAACATCAAGTTTGTGGATGCACAAGAAAAATTTCTAACCGCGCTGGCCGGGGTTACGGACCCTGAAAAGAAAAGGAAAATCATCGGGAAACTTTTCATTGATGTTTTTGAGGCCGAGGCCAAGAAGGTTGCCGGTGCCCAGTTCCTGGGCCAGGGAACGTTGTATCCGGATATTATTGAATCCAAATCCGCCTTTGGCGGCCCCACGTCGGTCATCAAATCCCATCACAATGTGGGGGGACTTCCCGAACAGATGAATCTGAAACTCATTGAGCCGCTGCAACTGCTGTTCAAGGATGAGGTCAGAAAACTTGGCCTTGAACTTGGCATCAACGAGGATCTTGTCTGGCGCCAGCCCTTTCCCGGCCCCGGGCTTGCCATCCGCATTTTAGGGGAGATCACCAACGATCGCCTGGATATTCTTCGCAAGGCCGATGACATACTTATCCAGGAAATCAAACAGGCAGGCCTTTACCGGAAATTGTGGCAGTCCTTTACCGTGCTCTTGCCGGTCAAAAGCGTCGGTGTCATGGGAGACAAGCGTACCTTTGCCAATTGTATCGCCATTCGTGCGGTCACATCCAATGACGCCATGACGGCCGACTGGGCAAAGCTGCCCCACGATCTTCTGGGAAAAATTTCCAACCGCATTATTAATGAAGTGGACAAGGTCAACCGTGTGGTTTTTGATATCACCTCGAAACCGCCCGGCACGATTGAATGGGAATAACAGCCAACAAATTATGAATGAAAAAAGACTTGGGGACTATCTGAACCCGGAGGATGATGGATCTTTTGAGGATGATCGGCCGGGCATTGGAGGCGCAACTTTCCAGGAGGAAGCCAACACCCTTCAAATAGAAAAATTATCCCAGCGGGTGACCATCATCTCCGTGATCATCCCCTGCATTATTATTGCCATTTTGGTATTCGTCTACATGGATATCACCGAAAAGGTGGTGGATGTGGACCAGACCCAGGCAAACCAGATGGCACGGGTCTCCCAGGATCTTGACATCAAACTCAATGCCTTGGACGTACGCATTGCCAAAGCCACCCACGAGTTGGATGAAAAGCTGACAGCCCTTGAATCCAAACGCAAAGCCCTTGAGAACCAGACAGCAAAAATGTCGGCAGCCAAGGTGGATCGTAAAGCCATGGAAGCAGCCCTTGCCAAGCTGGATAAACGGATTCACTCCAATGCAGACCAGGACAAGTCCACCCTGGCGGCCATGGAACGTATTAACCGGGAACTTATATCCGCCATTGATAAAAACAGTTCGGATACTAAAGCGCTCTCCGGACAGATCCAAAAAGAGTTCCACCTGTTTAAGGAAGAATTTGGCACAAAACTGCTTGAATTGTCCGCCTATGAACAAAAAATTTCACAACTGGTTAAGGAGACAGGCCTGCTGGGCAAAAAACTTGATGCATTGCAAAATGAGACGGCAGCATCCATAGACAAACGCCTGGACAAAAACTTAAGTTTGCTCAGGCAGGATTTTGAAAAGAATTTAAGTCTGCTCAGGCAGGATCTTGAAAAACAGATTGCTGACGTCAAAAGACGGGCCGATGCAGCAGAAAAGGCAGCGGCAACAGCTGCTGCTGCTGCTGCTGCTGCTGCTGCTGCAAAGTCCACACCCAAACAACTCCCCCCAAAATCAACAAATCAGGTCCAATCAACGGTAAAGCCACAAGCCTCTTCTCCCAACGCCCTCCCGACACCTACCCGGAAAACAGAGACACCGGATCTGCCGCGCCAAACGATTCCCGGCACAGGGAACATTTCAGAGCAGGATATTTCGCAGTAACGTATGAACCACGCCCCACCCTCCAGTGCGCGTATCCGCGAAGAACGTCTTCTTATCAATCATAGCCGGGATTTTTCAGCGGCGTACATGAGTATCCAATATATTGGCCGGCAGGCGGCGGATTATCCGCACACAGTTACCCATCAGACCCTGGATGCGCTCTTCTCCGTATTTGAAACCGCCGGATTTGAAAAGGCCAAACAAGCCTTTTTTTTATATCATGAAGCGGCCTGCACCCTGGTGGACATAGGCAGGACAATGGAGAACGAAATCATCAGGACCATTGTGCCAAAGCTTGCGACGCTTCTGATCAAAAGTTCAGGAAACCGTCTTCGTGCCCTAAGCCAGGCGCTTGGCAGGCTGGCGGATAATTGCCCGGCACCGGATACACCATCTTTTCCAAACACCATCACGCCGTTGGACATTCAAGTTTCCGGCCTTGTTGAAAAATTTACACCCCCAGGGATGGCATTGCCCACAGAGATGCAATGGACCTGGAAGGGCAGAAGCCTGATCGCCCGGACAGAAACAAAAATCATGGGCGTAATCAAATTCGCCACAACCCTGGACAATATCAATGAAATTCACTGGGAAGCGGTTTGGATGGACTGGTTTTCCAAAAATCCTTCAGGTGCTGAAAATCTTGTTCCCAAACCGGTCTGCATCCGGGACAGATATCTATTTAACATCACGGATGAACTGCCTGAGGAAAGCCCGGGAACACTATACGGATCTGCCTGCATCGTCTTTATCCCCTGCCCGGGTTATTATGAATACCCCAATTTAGAAGGTTCGGACCGGGAACAAATCCAAAGATCATTTTTCAAATCATCCCTTGCCCTGGGCAGACTCTCATCCCAGGGGCTTTTCCATACGGCGTTGATCCCCTTGTTCCATAACCGGGTTCAGCAGAATCGAAGAAACGACAACGGCAGATACTTGTGGGAACATGCCGGGCGCCTGGACCAGTGGCTGAACTCCAGCCTGTTCCCCAATTTTGCCGCATCCGGGTTGCGGGATTTTGAACATATTGCCTGCCAAACAAAGCGATTGGATCTTGAACATTATACCGGGGAATACCTGCTCAGTTTTATTCTGGTGGCAGGCTCCTGCTTCAGGAACAAAGCCCCGCACAGAAGGGGAACAGACAATAGTCAACCCCATGTGGATACCCGGGATCTTTTTTGCCCGGATCTGTTTGAATCGCTTTTAACGGGCGTATGTGAACACTATTTCAAAGGCCTGACCGAATTTGAGACCTTTGATCCGGCCCCGTTTAATATACCGGCACTGATTGAAAAGCTCATTGAAAAAATGGGGCGTGATGAACATATGCAAGAAGCGTTACGGGTACAGGACCAGTTGGCGATGGACGATGAACAGTTTGAACAATTCCTGACGGAACGGGGTGTTACCGACATACCGGCCAAAGGGGAAAAAGATATTATACTGATTACCGGCCCCCATCTCGGCGAATTCAACCAGCCCATCTCCATACCGGAACTCATTGAGTTTCTGTTCAAATTTTCCGCATTCTGCGTATCGTCCCTTTTTTTAAAAAAGCATCATTGCACACGCAATTTATCTCCGGGATGAATGCGATGTTTCTTTGACAGCTTGTTAAGGTTCTGCAACCCGGACAGAGATGTATTATATTTTCTTGCAATGGCGGAGAGGCTTTCACCGGCTTTCACCACATGGTACCTTGAACTTGAAGAAGATGATTGCGTTTTGGGCAAGGTATTGTAAAGGGGGTAAAACTTTTGATTAAACTCCTTATCCTTCCCCTCGGGTACAAGAAGCGTGCTTGTGCCTTTCTCCAGAAAATATCCCCGAATATGGGGATTATAATCCTTGATGGTTTTGAATGAGATGCCACAGGCCTTGGCGATCATGGTTAAAGGCACAACATCTGTTGTGGAGAGTTTGATTTCAGAAAACGTAAATACCGGATAAAGATCCTGGGGCCCGAGATGAAACCCATAATCTTCGGGATTAGACATAATCAACTTAACGGCAACCATTTTCAGGATATACCGCTGGGTCTCCAGGGGCAGGTAAAGGGAAAAGTAATCCCGTGTCTCCTGGAGTTCTATGGCCTTGTTCAGAGCGGATTCACCCATGTTATATGCGGACATGGCCAGAAGATACGAGCCAAACTGGGAATAAAGTTTTTTAAGATAGCGGCAGGCCGCCCGGGTGGCGGAAAACATGTTCCGGCGTTCATCGACGTCTGAATCAATGCGCAATCCGTATTGTTTACCTGTGCTTTCGATGAACTGCCAGTACCCAACCGCGCCCTGATAGGATTCTCCATAGGAGAGCAGCGCACTTTCCACAATAGCCAGATATTTTAAATCCAAAGGCAGTTTTTCCTGCTTTAAAACGCTTTCAATGTACGGAAACCACCGGTGGGCCCGTTTGAGCCACAGCATCACCTGGGGCCGGTTCCATACGGCCAGCATCATCTCCTTTTCAAGCCGCTCTCTGACATCTTGATCTGTATAAGGTATTTTTTCCCCGCAAAGGCGTATATCACCGGAAAAACGGATGGCTTCCAACAGGGAGGGAATGTGGGAGCTTACAATGGGTGGTGCAGCTTCGGGTAGTCCAGATTCGGGTGGTGCAGCTTGGGTTGGTCCGGCTTTATCTTCTGCAGCCAGTGTAACATGTGCGGCAAAAATTGCCAGAAAAACGGTGAAAACAAAGAAGTATTTCATGATATCTGCGCCATAGTGGGTGGTCCAAGGCCATAGTTTCACGGGACTGTGAAACCGATCAAAAAACATCAAATATGATCATCTCATTTCACACTTTAAAAATCAAGACCCGGAAAATCGAGCTTGGCATGTTAACCCTGTAACTTCAAAGCAATACTGTTTTATTTTTCAATGGATGTGCCGGGTATTTTCAAATGCAATCTAATATGCCATAATACCCGATCTTAATTTTACAGGTCCTAAATTTTAATGATATAAATTTTATAATTATTTAAAAAAATGAGTTAACAAACGGTTGATATCTTGATTTCCTTTATAAAAAATTTGGCCCTGCAAGCCGGCAGGCTCTGCCTTGAAGGCCAAAAAAACTTGTCTTTGCATGACCTTGAATTCAAATCAGAAAAAGATATTGTCACGGAAACGGACAAAGAAGTTGAAGCGTTTCTGGTTAAGGCTATCCTTGCCCGGTATCCTGACCATGGCGTACTCGGGGAAGAGTACGGAGCTGTCCAGACAAAAAGCGGACTCAGATGGATCATTGATCCCATAGACGGCACCACGTCGTTTGTCCACCGGCTGCCCTTTTACAGCATCAGTATCGCCCTTGAAAAAGAGGGAGAGCCCGTACTCGGCGTGGTTTATGCCCCTGCTTTAAACCAGCTGTTTTATGCTGAAAAAGGCAAAGGCGCATTTGTGGGCGACACCGCAATTCATGTCTCTGAAACCAGAGAACTTGACAAAGCGGTCATGGCAACGGGGTTTGCGTGCCTGAGAGCCGGCCGGCAAAATAACAACCTGCCGATTTTTAACGAAATTGTACCAAAACTTCGGGACATCAGGCGTTTCGGATCTGCGGCATTGGATCTTTGTTATACGGCCCTGGGCAGCCTGGACGGATTCTGGGAAATGAATCTAAATATTTATGATATTGCAGCAGGGACGATTATTTTAAAGGAAGCAGGGGGTGTGGTCACGGATTTTACAGGCGGCCGGCAATTCCCGGAAAAAGGCATTGCTGCGGCAAACAAGGCGTTGCACAATGAACTGGTCCGTATTCTGACAGGATTTCACGTTTTATAATAATTTTACACTTAATGTACCCATGAAACTCATTTTCACTTTTATATTTATCTTAATCATGACGGCCGGCGGTGCCTTTGGCTATTACAGGCATTACGACTGGATTGGATATACCATCACCTTTGCCGTCAGCGGATTTATCGGCTCGAGTATCATTGCCTTGCTCTTTTCATATCTGTATTTGTTTCAAAAAGAGCGTGTTGAACAGGTGCCCATACCGCCGGACAAAACAATCATTCACCAACAGGAAATTAAAAAAATAGAAAAATGAATATTCAGTGGTTTCCCGGCCATATGCTGGAGACAAAAAATCAGCTTAAAAGTGCCATTGGCAGGGTGGATGCCCTGCTTGAGGTGGTTGATGCAAGACTGCCGTTGGCCAGTTCAAACCCCTTTTTAGAACGGATTGCCACGGGCAAAAACCGGATAAAGCTACTGAACAAGGCGGATATTGCCGACCCGGAGGCGACACAAGCCTGGCTTGAATACTTCAACCGGGACATTAAATGGCCGGCGGCAGCCATCTGCGCGACCCGTCCGCAAGAGGTCTCACATGCCCTGGAATCACTGTTATCACAGGTAGACAGAAACAAGGCAAGGAAAGTCAAGGTCATGGTGGTGGGCATTCCCAATACCGGGAAATCCACGATTTTGAACACCCTGGCCGGTCGGAAAGTGGCAAAAACCGGTAATGTGCCCGCCATTACCCGTCACCAGCAGCGCACCAGTCTTAAAGATAATATTGATATTTACGATACCCCGGGTATCCTGTGGCCGGTGATTGAACCCAGGCACCGCGGACTTGTCCTGGCTGTGTCCGGCGCGATCAGTGATACAGCCGTTGACTACCATGAACTTGCCCATTTTGCCGCACAGCTTTTACTGGAAAGATACCCGGCCTGCCTTATTGAACGTTACCCGTTTTTAAATCCCTTGCCCGGGCAAGCCCAGGCCCTTATCGAAACGGTGGGCAAAGCCAGGGGATGTATTAAAAAAGGCGGGCATGTCGATTTTCAAAAAGCATCACAACTTATTATCAGGGATCTTAGATCCGGCAGGCTTGGCCGGATCAGTTTTGAAACACCAAAGGATATAAACATAGACGATGACACAGATCAATAAACTTTACCATAGGCTTCGGGCTGTAGTGCTTGTTGCCGCCTTTCTTTATTTCGCGCCGGTTTGCCATGCACAAATTGCCGAGCTTACATTTCAGGATGAACAGTCCCAACAGTGTATTGCCATTGTCAATGCCCTTGAGCGAGATAATATTACCGGGAAAAAACTGGATGGAAATATGTCTGTTCTGGTGTTTGACCGGTATATCAAATCTCTGGATCCAGGCAGGCATCTTCTGACCCAGACTGACCTTAATGATTTTCAGCCGTTAAAACAGCTGATGTATAAATATCTGAAAACAGGGAACCTTGGGCCGGCCTTTGAAATTTTCAACCTTTACCAGTCCCGCAGCGAACAGCGCTTTGAATATATTCTCAAGCTGGCCAGATCCTGGCAAACCCAGCTTGATTTTGCTAAAAACGAAACCCTTGTCATCGACTATGAGCATAAACCCTTTATCCCGGACATCTCAGGCCTTGAACCCCTGTGGAAAAAAGAGCTGAAGAACCATATCATTAATTTGAAAATAAACAAAACCTCGGATGAGGAAATTTCCGAAACCCTGGAAAAGATCTATTCCAATCGCTTGGCCCAGCTCTCCCAGACACAGTCCCGGGATGTATTCCATATTTTCATGAATGCCGTCACCATGTCCTTTGACCCCCATTCCCAATATTTTGCTCCGCGCGTGTCCGAAGATTTTGACATTCATATGAAACTGAGCTTGGAAGGCATTGGGGCGGTGCTGCAAAACGAATATGAGTACACAAAGGTGGTCCGCCTTATTCCCAAAGGTCCGGCAGACAAATCCCAGAAACTTGCCCCCGGGGACAAAATCATCGGCGTAGGCCAGGGCGAGGAGGGAGAGATAAAAGACACCATTGGCCAGCGCATTGATGATGTGGTCAAACTGATTCGGGGACCCAAGGGTACCTTTGTGCGGTTAAGGATCATTCCTGCCAGAAAATCCAGTGTAACCGCCACCATCAGTATCAAACGCGACGAGGTAAAACTTGAGGAACAGTCCGCCCAGAAAAAGGTGGTTGACGTGACCTCGAAAGGTCGGACCTATAAGCTGGGCATCATTGAAATCCCCAATTTCTATATTGATTTTGACGCCTTTCACAGGGGCGAACCGGACTACAAAAGCACCACAGGAGACGTGATAAAACTGCTGGAACAGTTAAAAACAGAGAATATCGACGGGTTGATTGTTGATTTAAGGGACAATGGGGGTGGGGCCCTTAAAGAAGCCAATGATCTGACCGGACTGTTCCTTAAATATGGCCCCACGGTACAGGTCAAAACAAAATTCAGGGTATCACGCATCTATGATGAAGATCCAAAAATTCTCTACACCGGGCCTCTTGTGGTGCTCATCAATAGAATGAGCGCATCGGCCAGTGAAATTTTTGCAGGTGCCATCAAAGATTATCACCGGGGGCTTATTGTGGGCACCCAAAGTTTCGGCAAGGGCACGGTTCAGGAACTCAAACCCCTGGGAGATGGACGACTGAAGATGACATCGGCCAAATTTTACCGGATCTCGGGCAAAAGTACCCAACACAAAGGCGTTGAACCCGACATCTGGTTTCCCCAGATTTACAGGACCAAAGACACCGGAGAAAGCGCTCTTGAGGGAGCCCTGCTCTGGGACCATATTGACGCCACCCGTTATTCAGCATATAGGTCTTTGCAGCCCATGATCAAACCCTTGGATGATGCCTATAAAAAACGGGCTGAAAAGTCTTTTGGCATTAAATATCTCACCCAGCGGATTCAATTGGCAGAATCATTGAGTGAACAAAAAACACTCTCCTTGAATCTGACCGAACGTCTAAAAACCGATACCGCCTTTAATAAAGAAGAGCTGGCCCTGGAAAACAATTACCGGAAACAAAAAGGGGAGAAACCGCTGACAACCCTGGATGACATTGACCCGGAAAAAGAAGAGATCAAGGAAATACTTACGGAACAGGCCAAATACATTGCTGCCGATTTTATTACCTTAAGCCATAAAACCGGATACAAGTGGCAATAGCCTTCTCAATGTCATAAATTAAAACCATGAACAAAAAACGCATACTGCGCATTGCCGTTTTTGTTGCGGTAACCGTGACCCTTTGCGCAGCAGTTCTGTCCTTTGCCATTACCCCGTTGATCAACACGGAACAGGTTAAAGCGCGTCTGGCCAGGTTTGTTCAGAAAAAGACCGGCATTGAAGTCCGGTTTGATCAGCTATCATTTATTCTCACCCCCCTGCCGGGTTTCTGCATAACTGGTATATCGGCACAAATCGACCGATACAACCAGGTTGCAATCAACAAAGCGATAGTGGAACTGGAGCCGCCCCAGCTGCTCAAATTCAAGACCGCCCTAAGACGCATCACCCTTGAATCCCCCAAACTGATTAGGAATGAGGCTGTTGCCGGAAAAAACAAATTCACAGCGCCACCGGATCTTGCCGCATGGGTGCGGAACGGATTTGACGGATTGTTTGATCTACCCTTCGCAGACACCGATCGCCTGGATATTGTCGTAACCAATGCCCAATCAAATTATTTTAGCACCATGGACTGCCGGATTCTTATGACAGGGCGGACACGGGCTGTGACTATTAAAGCCCAGATGTCGGGGCTTCGCCTGGAAACAGATCAGATCCCAATACTTGAATCCGCAGTCAAAGGCAGAATAACAGCTATTGATATCCCACACCTCTCTGTGGAGTGCCGGCATGATGCAGACAACATTCTTGCAGGCAACCTGAGAATCACATCTCTTCAGGCCAATCTTAAAGCACCCAAGGATCACCGTGCCGAAGCAAGGAAGTTCGACCTTGAATTTGCCCTGTCAAAAGAGAGGGTAAGCGCACATCTTGCACCTTTGGAGCTTCTTTATCCCAAAGGACGCGTTGGAATAGATCTATCACTTTCTTACGGACAAGAAGCATCAAGTATTGAATTTACCGGAGAACAGATTGATATCAGCCAGACAAGAGAGGTGTGCCTGCCACTTCTCAGCGGAGTTGAGACGCCTCAAATCCTGTTTGACATACTCAGATCGGGAACCGCCCAAAAAATTACGGTGGGGTTTAAAAGCAAAGACATACGTCATCTGTTCAACGCAAAAAACCTTTTTATAACCGGCTGCGCTGAGGCCACTACCGTTAAAATCCCCCATGTTCCTGTCATTGTTGACAACGCCTCGGGTTGTGCAGATATGAAAGACGGAATGCTGAGCATATACCCTAAAGGCGGCCGTGTGGGAAAAACCATTGTCACCGGTGGTGCCCTTGATATCAATCTGATTCATCACCACGCAGTTCCATTTTCGGGCAGATTCCCCCTGAAGGTTGATTTAGCCGAAGTTCCCCAAGCCCTTATCTCCATATTGCCGGGCACGGTACTTGCCCGGGAAATGTCAAAAATATCCGGGTTGACCGGCCGGGCAGATGCGGTTCTCGAACTGAATCAAACCCAAGCCCACAAAGAGATAGATGTTAAAGTAACAGCAAAAAACATTGAGGCAATCGGAAACTACCAGCGCCTGCCCCTGCCTGTCCGCATCGACGGCGGCGCCTTTCTTTTGGACAAAAGCAAGGTTGTTCTGAATAATTTGTCAGGAGCCTTGGGCAGCAGCAGGATATCAAATCTTAATGCCGATATTGATATCAGCGGTTCCGTACCCATGAACATCAAAAATATGGCCGCAAATATTATTCTGGAACAGGTGGCACCCCTGGTTGAGCTTTTCCCCGGGGGAAGGAAAAAGCCGGTCCCGGTTAAAGATTTTTCCGGAATCATGGACATTAATGACTTTAGGCTTGAAGGCCCCATGTTCTCCCCAAACCTGTGGCAGGTCCACATGACAGGCCAGATCAATAAAGGGGCTGTTATATTTTCAGACAATACCCAAGGGCTGTCCGACCTATTCTGCACATTCAACGCAACCCCTTCAACGATAACCGTGTCGGAAATTGCCTGTACCATTAAAGACCTCTCCTGGCTTGAAAATAACATTTCACCGGAATATACCCAAAGTATTATCCTCCCCCTGACACTGACCCAGGCACAATTTGTGAGGCAAGCAGATGCCTGTCTGTTTCAGGGAAAGTTACGCATGATCTCGGGTGCAACGGTATCCTTCATGGCAGACGGTCCTGCCGTGGACAAAATGACCCTGTCAAAGCTGCAGATAGAGGATGGGAACCGAACCCATGCCGATCTAACCTTTTACAACCAGCCGGACATGCCCAGGATTGTTTTTTACGGGCAACTGGATAAACCAACCCTGGAAAACATGCTTCACCCTGATTCGTATCTTTACCGGAAACTTCAGGAGGCAACCGGTGACAATGCATTGACGGTTTCAACGGATAAAACGGGCGACATCACCATAACTGCAGACACGCTTGATCTTGATTCCTTTTTGTCCCCGCAGAAAACATCTGCATCCGCCCGCCCCCTGGTAAAACAAAACCGGATGTTTATCAACGTCAACACATTGAACTATGACCACCGTGTATACCAGGGAGTTCAGGCAAAGGTGACAATTCATCAATCGTCCACGGATATCGATATTACCCATGCACTTCTTTGCGGCCTTGATCTTTCAAGCAAAATAACCATCAATCCTGCCGGTGACAGGCCCGGGGTATTGACTCACACGTTTTTCAATACGAAACAGGCAAAGGAGGTGTCGCTTTCAATCGGATGCCTGACAGGCACTCAAAGTGTTATTAAAGGAAGTTATACACTTGAAGGGGAACTTGTCGGCTCGGCACAGACCTTTGACATGGTGAAATCCAAACAGAACGGGCATCTTAATTTTAAGGCCCAGTCCGGCCGTATATTCAAAGCCACGGTGCTTTCCAGACTCTTATCACTTGTCAATATTATAGGAGAAACCGACCTGCAGCAACAGGGGTTCGGATTTAAGACATTTACTGCCGATGCAGACGTAAAAGAAAGTGTGGTGCATATAAAAAATGCCGTCATTGATGCAGACAATATGGGCATCATTGCCGAAGGATGGGCAGATCCGCTAAATGATGCCCTGGATATCACCTTTTTGGTGGCCCCGTTTAAAACCATCGATACCATCATTAAATACATTCCGGTTGTAAATGCGATTCTTAACGGCCGACTTGTCTCTTTCCCGGCCAGAGCCTATGGTAAAATATCAGATCCCACTGTGGTTCTCCTTCATCCTTCCGCAGTGGGAAAAGGCTTGCTCAACCTGTTGGAGGATCTGGTCAAAAGCCCTGGTCGCCTGGTTGAAGGAGCGAAAGGAAATGGAAAATAGCCCTGAGAGAATATAGAAAATGACTGTTGAAAAAGCATACCAAAAGGCCTTGGGGTATCTGTCAAAAAGCCCTAAAACAATCCGGCAGATGAAAAAATATCTGACTGATAAAGGATATGACGGCAATATTATTGATCAGGTTATTGTGCAGTTGTCAAACTTTAATTACCTTGACGACAGAGCATTTGCACGCGGGTTTATCGAAAGCCGAATCCGTTATAAACCCAAATCCGTATTTGCCCTTGGATTTGAGCTGCGCAAAAAAGGCATCGATCCGGCACTTGCTGAAGAACTGCTATCTGTATACAAAGACGAGGAATTGGCATTAAAAGCCGTTGAAACTAAAAAGCAGGCCTGGAACAGTCTGGATGAATCGGAATGCAGAAAAAAAATAATGAACTATTTGCGTTATAGAGGGTTTGATTACAGTGTGTGTCAGACTGTATGTCGGATATTTCAAACAGAGCCCTGAAGAAATACAAAGCCCACGGTCACAGAATTTTTTTTCTCAATTTAACACTTTATTTACACAATTATTGCCAAATAAATTTCATAATAGCGGAAAAACTTTAAATTGACCCCAATAAAAAACAAGATGGGAATTTTTTTATTTATTCGCGATGTTCGTCGTTTAGGACTTAGTCCATTGAATAAAACCATAAAAAAAATTGAGGGTATAAATATTGCTTATATAGCTTAATGCATTAATGCAAAAAAAGAAGATTTTTAACACAGAAAGTTAAGGATTTACTTATGGTTGGCAGAAAAAGAACCATTGAGCGTAGAAAAAACAAACGGTATAAAGCGGTGGAAGGTGCCTATGCAGCCATCAGTCCCAATTCCAACAAGATTGGTCAAATCATCGACATCAGTATGGGCGGACTGTGTTTCAAATATATCAACACCGAAAACAAATCAGAAGAACCTGTGAATAGAAATGAAGAGTCTATTTTCCTAAGCAGCATGGGATATTATGTCGGCGATCTTCCCTTTCAGACGGTTGCCGACTATGAAATAACGAATACGCCGTCATTCAGTTCAATGAAAGTCAGAAAGCGCCACATCAAATTTACCGATCTTACATTCAAACAGCTGTTTGATCTGGACTATTATCTAAAAAACAATGTATCGGAACCATTAAAATCGCTTTCGAATCAAAATAAATCTTGAATCGCCATTTATCGGCACAACGTACCAGATTAATATCTATAGATCTCTATTTCAATATTAATTAATTGATAATATCTGTATTTATCCGTATTTCAGCTTTCTCTTTCCGGGCCGCCAGCCATTGAGAATAATACGCCTGCTGTTTTCGGGTTTCAAGTTGCAGCTTAACCGTATCAAGATTATCGGCAATGGCAGTTGCCTCAGGCGCCTGTTTTTCCTTAAGGCCGATAATATAGAATTTGCCTGACACTTCAACAACTTGTTTATAAACAGGATTTTTTTCATCAAGAGTAAAAGCGGCTTGTGCAAGGGCCACAGATCCGGCAATACCGGGAATATCTTCAGTGCGTGTGAACATCTTACTGGCTTGGACCTTAAAATGGTTATCAGCGGCAATTTTTTCAAGACTTACGGCATCGACATCCTTGCCTGCTTTTTGAAGCATTGACTCAGCGGCTTTCTTAGCTGCCTGTTTTTTCAGATCGGCAGTTAATGTAACGGCAATTTCATTTTTTACATCTTCATAGGCAAGCAACTCCGGGCCTATCTTTTCAAGCACATGCATCAGGTAATAATTGTTTCCGATTTTCTTGATTTCACTGATCTCATTATCAGCCAGGGAAAAGGCTGCGGCGGCAAACTGACCGGGATCCGAAATACCCATACCCTTAAGTTCCGTTCCCATGGCAGTAAAAGCAGGTGTGTTTACAGGCTGTTTAGCTGCAAGCAGGACAACCTGTTCAAAGGAATCACCATCAAGCACGGCATCATAAGCATCCTCAGCCTTATTATATGCCAGATCCTGAAGCCGGCTTGCAGCCAGTTCCTTTTGAATCCCTACTTTGGCGGTCTCAAAAGGCGTCACGGCTTCAGGTGTTCTATCTGTCACATTAATAATATGCCAGCCGAAACCGGTTCTTACAGGCTGTGAGATATCGCCTGCTTTCATGGCAAACGCGGCATCAGAAAAGGGTTTTACCATACTGGTTCTGCCGAACCGGCCCAGGTAGCCACCACTGGCGGCAGACGGCCCCTGAGAATAGGCTTTGGCCAGTTCTGAAAAATCTACCCCCTTGACTGCTTTCTCATAAACGCTCAAAGCCTCTTCTTTGGCCTTGGCCACGGCCTGTTCATCGGCGTTTTCGTCAACCTTTATAAGGATATGACTGGCTTCAACCTGCTCCGGAGTGGTAAACCGTGTCGGGTTTTGATTATAAAAATCCCGAATAGAAATTTCATCAATCTTAACCTGAGCCTCAAAATCCCCCGGCGCAAACACCAGGAATGCAACTTTGCGTTTAGGCTCAGACATGTAAAGATCGTGATGATTGTCATACTGGGAACGAATCTGCGCTTCGTCGGCAAAAACATCAGAAAATGTGCCCGGATCAATCATAATATAATCAATACTGGCTTTTGCATTGTTAAATGAATACCAGGCCTGGGCTTCCTGATCTCCCACGGTTATGCCATTGATCACCATGCGCTGGAGTTTGGCATTCCTGATTGTGTTGCGCTGACTCGCTTCAAAGGTTTCGGGAGTCATGGAATTTTGTCCAAGCACCCGCCTGTACAGATCTATATTAAAGACACCGTCTTTTTGGAATGCCTTAACTGACAGCAGATCCTGTTTAAGCTCTTGGTCAGACACAACAATTTTCAACTTTTGGGCCTCAATTTCCAGAACCTTTTGATCAATCAGACTGTTCACTGCATGCTGCTTAATATTCAGCGACTTTATCAACTCGTCATCCAAAGAGGTACCGAACTGCTCCTGTAGACGCTGGATCATGCGCTGATAGGCATCCCGGTATTCAGAAAAAGTAATGACCTGATCATTTACCGTGGCCACCTTATTGTGCTTGTCGGCGTTCATACTGCCGACACCTAAAAAAACAAACACAATAACAATGATGCCCAAAAAAAACTTTATGATCCAATTTCCCGTATTTTCCCGAAGATAACGCAGCATTCCTATTTAGCTCCTTGACCCTGTTTAGTTAATTTAAAAGCATGGAATAATATCGTTTTGCTCTAACTTGTGTCAATAAATATTCTAAGCCTTCAATCTTAATCTACTTCATGCCTGATCTAAAACCCGTGTTTGGGCCAAAAGTTGCCCAGATGCAAGGCGCAGAAAAATTTTCAACCGGAGCATACTAACGTATGTGAGGATTGGAAATTTTTGTGCAACGCCCCAGATGGGTGACTTTTCGTTCAAACACGACTAAAAAACATTTTTTTGTATTGACACGCCATGCATTTTCGATTATACATCTACCACTCTTTTGTGGGGCTGTAGCTCAGCTGGGAGAGCGCATGGCTGGCAGCCATGAGGTCAGGGGTTCGATCCCCCTCAGCTCCACCAATTAAAATAAAAATCATGCCGCTGTTTATTACAGTGGCTTTTTTTATTGATCCATCCGACAGCCTTCACTCCCCAATTTTTATTTCATGTTTGATTTCATGACAATTATCGACCTTATTGTAACGGGTTATCCCACCAGTGGCGTCTATGATCAGAATCAACAATTATCAGTACAACAAAACGGGCTGCCCAGAAAAAGGCAGCCCGTTCTGCAAAAAGGAGGGAGATTTTCCGCCGGTTATAATTTATCAATAACGGTTAGTATCGCATTCACCGCAACAGCAAAATTTCCGACGTTGGATAACACCTTAACATCTGAACCTGACCTGAACATTACACCAGTATTATCAAATGGTAATTTCAGGTTCAAAAAAAACAAAAACCACCGGCGTCACTCTAATTTTAGGCCAAGCGCCTTCAGGTCACTGTCGATATCACGGCGACTGAAAACCTTCCCACGGCGCCACTTCCCGTCATTTTCTAGTGTGGGGACCACCCAGTCATCACCGCCGTTAACTTCAATGACCTGCTGCACCACGTCATCTGGTGCCGACTCAATGTCAACATACGTAAAATCAATTTTTTTCTGTTTCAGATAAGATACGGTCTGTGTGCAATGCGGACACCATGCTGCCCCGTAAACGGTTAACATTAATCTTCTCCTTTATCTTTCAAACCGGACCACAAATACCTGGGAGTTACCCCGTCTAAAGAGCATATGAGCTGTCTGCCCTTTCTTTATCGCCCGCAGTATTCCAGTATAGTCACTGATACCGGCAATTCTTTTATGGTTTATTTCCACAAGCAGATCCCCTGCTATCACACCAGACAATGCTGCCTGGGAACCCGGATCAATCTGGATTACCACAAGCCCTTTGATGGACGGGGGATACCCCAGTTGCTCGGCTAAATCCTTATCCAAAGGCTTAAACATAAAGCCCAAATCATCAAAGCCATCGAGTTGTTCTCCGAACCCGGAATCTTCTATGCTATCGGGGCGTTCACCCAGTTTAACCGTAAAGGTTTTATTTTTTCCCTGGCGAACGACCTCAATGTTGACCTTGGAACCTACCCCTAAATTGGCGATGTTCATGGTCAGATCCCTGGATGAATTAATTTTTACACCCTCAACACTGATGATCACGTCACCCTGACGAATGCCGGCCTCATAAGCAGGATGATCCTCATAGGCTTTTGCCACGTAAACACCTTGGTTCGGATCCAGATTATAATATTCGCTCATCTCTTGGCTTACATCCTGGATGGAGACGCC
>NZ_DDYV01000250.1:0-14382 GCF_002348205.1 Desulfobacter sp. UBA2225
AATTTGTCAAAAGTCAGGGATTGAAGTTCATGTTTTGGGATTGAAATATTCGCCATGTCGGTTCTCCTTGAAGTTTTTTTCAAGGAAAAACAAAGCTTTTGTGCATATTTGTCAACAAAAAATGAAGTTTTTTATCAAAAATTTTGCATCGGAGTCGCAATGCAAAAACCTAACCGGACATCACTGGGGTCCACTATAGATTTTGCTTTCATTTCTTTTTCTTCTTTAATAAAAATTATCATTGGATAGGTCAAACAAGCAAAATATATACCGCGTTTTAGATATTCGCATGCATGAAAGATTCAAACGCTTTGTTTATAGGGTCTGTTGATCATGAGCATGTCTCTGTTTAAATCGTCTACAAGAAAGTAATAAAGTTGAATAGCAGAATCCGGTTTACGCAGGATGTGGCTGCCGCCCGCATTTTCGGCTTTGAGATAGGAGATATTCGGTGATTGTATAATAATAATATTAAGATAGCCCATCAATATATTTGTACATATGAGTGCTGATCAGTGGGTGGGGGACTGATCATTTTGGGGATGTTTTTTTATAAACAGCCATGGGCTGACCTGACATATCAACTGCCAGTCATAGCCCACAACAAAGCTTGAAAGATCTGAGTAACTTACCCGGACTTTCTTATAAAAATTAAGCTTAAAAAATTAATGGGTTGGGGGCTATACCGACAAACGGAACGCACCCAAAATGTTTAAAAACAATGGGAGACGCGGACCGAACGGCGGCAGCAACAATTTTGCCGGGTTCGACGCGCCATTGGAAAAACTGCCACATGGGGTCGGCCCGACCCGTATCGTGGAAGGTGATTTGAATGTCAGTTTCATTTACATTAAAGGAAAAACTGTTTAGAGGGATGGATAGTCCCTTGCCAACGGCCTTGATATAGGCCTCTTTCAAAGTCCAGATATCAAAAAACAGCTTTCGTTTTTCAGCCTCTGGTGCCTGTGAGACAAGCCCTGCCTCACAAGAAGCAAAAAAGCGTTTGGCAATGGAAAAATCCGTGTGCCGCCCCACATCTTCCACATCCACACCCACGGCAGCATTCCGGCAGAGGGCGCAGACTGCCGCACCATGGCTATGGGAAAGGTTAAAATGCATATCCGGCAATTGATCAAGAAAGGGTTTGCCATGTTCATTAACCGAAAAGTTAAGAGATCGCGGATCCTGTCCGGTCGTTTCGGCGATCAAATAGCGCAATAGTGCCCTGGACACCAGGCTGAGGTGCCGGTCTGACTGTTTCATGTACCGATCCGCCTTTCGGATTTCAGGGGGGGAAAGACAGGCCCTGTATTGTTCTAAAAGACAGGGATCTGATATCCGGTCTGCCCGGGTGTAGTATACATAAACATGACCGGAATCCGGAGAAGGCGGTTTTTTCATAACTGAGACCTGCTGTTCTTTAATTTTTCGTATCCTCAGGTTTAAAAAGGATACTACCATACCATAAAAAAGATCCTTTTTAAGCTTTAAATTCATTTCAGAATCAGATCTTTTCCGGGAAATTTTAAAATTTTCTATTCCCGTCCTGAAATTTTTTTGGTAAAAAAAGCCTTAAATATGCCGGCATGTGCGCCAGACGAATGAGGGCGACCAAGCCCTAATTTCCTTATACTTTTATGATAATTGGCAGGCCCCGGTTGATCAGCGGAGGGGACAATTCAAACTTCAACTGAGGAGAATAGTGTCACCGCGTCTATCTGTTCCAATACCGCAACACACTTGACAATGTTCCGCGAAATCCGGCCACCTCTGCGGATAAGATCCTTGATGGGAGGAGAGTCTTTGTGTATAAGGAATCTGGTCAATTACAGAATAGAATCAACAAAAAAACAGCGTATGAGGGGATCTTTTATGCAAAAAATTATCTTTTTTAGGGACGCCTATGCTCAAAAATTATTAAAATTAGTTAAGGCGGTTTCAGGCTTTATGCTTGTACTGGCCATGATCTTTTGTCCGCTTCACAGCGCACTTGCGGCTGAAGGCGGCGGTTCTGCCTACATGGGCGGAAACGAGGATTTCATGTCCGGGGCCTTGCCCGGACCGGGGTTTTATCCCATTGTTTACGCTTTTCATTACACTGCAGACCAATTAATGGACGGTAACGGTGACAAAGTGCCTGTGGATTTTGATCTTGATGTCACCGGAGCGACTTTGCGTTTGATTTATGTCTCTGACATGACCCTGTTCGGGGCCAGTGTGGCCTGGCACGCCATCGTACCCGTTCTTAACGCCCAGGTTGATATTGTCGAGACAGGGGTGGATGCATCCACAACCGGACTTGGCGATATTGAAGTTTCTGCACTGATTCTGGGTTGGCATCTGAACAAAAATTTTCATGTTATAGGCTCACTGGACGTTTGGCTTCCTGTGGGAGAATATGATGTCAATGATGCGGCCAATCTTGGTCGAAATTACTGGACTGTGGCACCTATTATGGCACTAACCTACATCAGCAATACGGGGTTTGAAGTTTCGGCAAAACTGCAGTATCTGGTCAACTTTGAGAATTCAGACACCGATTACACCACAGGAAATGAATTTATCTGTGATTACCTGGTTGGACAGCACTTCGGCCACTGGATGTTCGGCCTTAACGGTATGCTCTATCTTCAGTCCACGGATGACGAACTTTCGGAAAACGATATCAGCAACAGCAAGGGCAAGGCATTTTCCATTGGTCCAGCCATCCAGTACAATTACAAAAATATGTTTTTCAACGCAAAGGTACAATTTGATACCAACGTTGAGAACAGACCTAAAGGCGAAAAAATTTGGCTTAAATTCATGTATGCCTTCTAAGACTATAGTATTACAGATGAATCGCCCAGGGCCGGCCGGCTGTCAAAGAGTGTCCACCTGCATCTGGTAAATGACTTCAGATTGTTCCTGATCCTCGCATTTAACGGGCCGCTCCGTAATCCGGACATGACAGAGTTCAGTATCAGGAACAAATCTGCTGTGCAGGCCCACAAAGACAGTGCCGGACACGATTTCACCGTCCACAACCACCCGAGCCTTTCCCGGGGTATGTTCCGACCAGCGGAGCAGATTTTTTTTCTCATCCGCCAGTCCCTTTTGGGACGCCGCCGGTCCAGAGAACTGCCGGTCCACTTTTGCTGCCTGTTTTACAAGGTCTTTGATTTGTGCCGCACACATCTGCATTTTGGTTTCCGCAGCCTTTAGATTTTTTTTAAGTCCGGTTAAATGGCTGTGCAAGGATTCCCGGTCACCCGGGGAGCGTGCCCTCCGGGATTCAATTTTCCGGCATTTAACCAGGAGACGTTCCTTGACCCCCTCCAGTTCGGTCATCTGTTTTTTAATACCTGCCGCCTGTCTGAGGATCGTATTCTTTTTCTTCCCAAGGTTATGGATTGCCTCTTCCACCTGCATTGTCCCGGCACTGTTTTTTTCCAGTTCCCGGGCAGCAAACGCATCATGCCCGACCCTGATCCTGGAAGGGCCGGCTGTTCCGCCGGAGCCTATACTACGGGCCATCAGCCCCATTTTGGCGAACACCCGGCTTGAAACCAGCATACCGGTGATAATGGAACAGGCCCCGGAGCATTCAATTGTTGAATCCACAATCTCCTTTTTAACAAACACATCACCCATACAGACAATTTCGCTATTGGTAATGTAGTTTGCATAGACATTGCCCCGGGCGTACACCCGGGCGGCATTGATGCCGCGGGTAACGGTCAGATCTCCGTTGGCCTCTACAGTGCCGTTGTCCACTTCCAGTGCGGAAATATCAACGCCGCAGACCCTGGCGCCGGATTTTATGCTCCCGCAGACACGGATGTTGCCGTCAAATTCAACGGGCTCGGTTTCATTGTCAATATCTCCCTTAACGACAGATTCTTCATGGACCACAATCGACCCGGCCAGGGTGATCATAGGGGTTCCCCGGACCGTGGCCAGAACCTTCTGACCGTCCTCGGACAACACTGCGCCGCCGCCGACACGACACAGATCATCCATTCCGGCAATCGCCTTAATGGTATTGCCGTAGACATCCTTGCCCGGCTGGGGTGTGCTCCCTGCAATTTTTTCAGCCAGCACGGTGCCTTTTTCCACCAGCGGCCTTGGGCGCCTGCGTTTAAAATCAATATTTCCAAAATCATCCATACCACCGGTTTTCAGATAATCCGTATTAAAAAAAAACTCTATTTTGCTATCTTTGCCCGGGGAGGGAGGCACCCCCTGGGCCACAATGAAAAATGTGGAATCCGCAATGGGGGATCTGATAAATCGCTCTATCCGGTCATCGGATGCCAGACCAAAAACAACCCCCTTTTCGGCCAAAGCCCCACGAATAACCACGGCCGGGATATCCGGATCCATGTCACAGGTTTTTGATAAAAATGCATACAAATGATCGCAGGTGATCTGGAGTAAAAGCCCGCCGCATATCTGCGCCACCTGTCCCATACGGTCAAGGACCTGATCTCCATCAGATTCCAGGGTTTGCCCCGGAATATTGTTGGCCGAAGTGTAATGCGCATCATGGGCGATGGCCAGCCCCTTCACGAGACGTTCTGAGTTTTCCGGCGGTTTGTGGGCCTCGTCAGGCGGCTTGCAGGGGCGGTTCTGAAGTTTAAGTATATCATCCCGTTGTTTTACTGTAATCAGGCCGGCCTCCACCATCAGGTCCCCAATGCGCCGGGGTTTTTTCCCCTTTTCAAGCTGCTCCTTTTGCTCCTCTAAGGCCAAATCCAGAACGCTTTTATTCACAATACCCATGGCAAGCGCGATGGCGCCAAACCGATATTCCTTCTGATGGATGCTCACGGCCTTGGCCGCCATGGTCAGCCGGTGGAGATCCTGGGATGAAATCAGGTTTTCTGCAAGAAAATATGCGGTGAGTTTTTCTTCTATATTGTTATCATCACTGCATTGGGCAAGGGCCTTTTGCAACTGTTCCTCACTGATAAGTTGCTTTTTAACAGCCAGGGTGCCTATCAGCGGAACTGTATTGTCTTGTTTTGACCCATTTGCCATATATTTTCCTGCATTTGCCGTAAGAAAGGATAATTATCAGCTCAGAGCAGCAATAACGCCTGCAAACAGCAAGGGGAACTCGAACCAGAACTCATAAAAGTTGGCGGAAAGATCTCTGTCAATTTTATACCGTAAGGTCAATATAAGCATGAAAGCCGGTATAAGGGCAAGGCGGTAGACGGCAGGAGAGACCCAAACGGTTAAAATTAAAGGAATAACAATTGCGACCACAAGGGTGTAACGAACAAATTTTAGGCTCTTCTTTTTGCCCAGAAGGATGGGAAGGGTTTCCCGGCCTGCAATCCTGTCACCCTGGACAGCCAGGATATCCATAAAGGTGGTCCTGGCAAACGAAAGTACTGTGGCAAACACAAAGGCGACCAGGGTCAGGCCAGGGTTTGCCTTAAGGCTGATCCCGGGCATCAGGCTTGTAACAATACCCCATGCCGCTGCAATGAGTATGGTCTTTGACCCCGGAACATCCTTGATCCGGTACATTTTTCGTCCGGAGAAAAAGGAGGGGACAATGGTGCGGGTGTAGGACATGCCTAACAGCATCATGATGAGCAGCATGCTAAAATACCCCCATCCCCTTGTCCATGCCAGGTAAAGCCCGGCCGCACCGGACAGGAACGCCACAAGCAAAAGCCATTGCTTGTTTCGCTTATAAAGGGCTGCCCGGTCAGGTTTGTTGTAGGTATCGGCCCCGATGGTCATCATGTTGTTCATGATCTGCATGGACAGGATATAAAACATGGCAATGACCGCTGGCACACCAGGATTTTGTGCACCGGAAATCATGGCTGTCCCCAGGGTCAGGCAACCGGCGCCTGCGGCCAGAATCATGTTGGTTTTCATCAGCACATCCAGCACGGCCATAACTTTTTTTAGCCCGGGCCGTTTCTCTCTCAAGGCCTGCTCCACCCTGCTGCAGGTATCATTGATGATCCAGTTGGGCGTGGAAGCGCCTGCGGTAATGGCAATGGATTGTGCATGGGAAATGGATGCATAATCGATTTCCGATGCCTGTTCAATGTGCATGGACGGTTTACCGGTTTCAGCGGCTACCTGGGCAAGGCGCTTTGTATTTCCGGAAAATTTTCCCCCCACAACAATGACGGCATCATGGGTAACCGCCATTTCCCGGACCTCATTCTGCCGTTTTTCCGTGGAATCGCAGATGGTGTTAAAAATTTCGTAATGGGGGGTATTGGTCCTGCACCACTCTTTGATCTGCGCAAAAATCTTGGTGTTCTGCGTGGTTTGGGCCACTAGCACAGCCTTTTCAAACCTGGGAAGTGCTTTAAGCTGATCCAGATTGGTGATGGTATGTCCTTTCCCCCGGGCATATCCCAGAAGGCCGATAACCTCCGGATGCTTTTCATCCCCAAGGATAATGGTGTCATAACCCTTTTTTGAATATTTATCGATGATCACCTGGACCCTTACCACCCGGGGACAAGTGGCGTTCAGCACAGTGAACCCGGCATCAGCCAAGGCCTTTTCATCTTCGGGCGGCACCCCGTGGGCCCGGATGAGTACGATGCCTTTTCCGGATTCGGGAATCGTATCCATCCTAAAAATCTGTTTGCTTTCCAGCATCTCCAGGACCTGGGGATTATGGATTAAAGGACCATAGGTATAAATCGGTTCCTTGGCCTCATTGGATGCATCCAGTACCATGTCCACGGCCCGGCGGACACCCATACAAAAACCTGCGGTTTTAGCAATTGAAATTTTCATGAAACTCTACTCAGCAACTCCACAAGACGGTTAAATTCGGCCCCGGATGAGAATTTAATCTCGATTCGTCCACGGCCCCCGCTTTTCTTGATGGAGACCGGAGAGTTGATCCGGGAGGATATCTGGGACGAGGTCTCTTCCAGAAACTGTGTTTCGTCCGCATTAATGTTTTTTGCGATTTTTTGAGGCTCTTTTTTATCCTGATTTACCAATCGTTCGGTTTCCCGCACCGACAGATGTTGCGCCACCACCTGTTCGAACAGATAGAGCTGATTTTCAACAGTACCTGCCCCCAACAATGCCCTGGCATGTCCCATGGTGATCTCTTCGGCAACCAGACTCTCCTTGATCTTCTCGGGCAGACTGCGCAGACGCAGCAGATTGGCAATGGTGGACCGATTCTTGCCGATTTTTTCGGCCACCTTTTCCTGGGTATATCCAAACTCATCAATGAGCCGGAAATAAGCTTCGGCCTCCTCAAGCACGTTGAGATTTTCCCTTTGAACATTTTCGATAATCGAAACCTCAAGAACCTGCTCATCCGTAAGATCCAGGATAATGACGGGAACCTGGGCAAGCCCGGCCGCCTTTGCTGCCCGCAAGCGCCGCTCTCCGGCAATCAATTCATAGGCACCATCCATTTTCCTGGCCAAAAGGGGCTGGAGCACACCCTGTTCGGCAATGGACTGGGTAAGCCGCTCCTGTTCCTCTTCACTGAACCGGGTTCTGGGCTGATAGCGGTTAGGGGTTAACTTTTCAATATTACAAAAGAAAAAATCCGAATTGGCTTCGGGTTCTTCCATATCGGGGATCAGCGCAGATATTCCCCGGCCCAGACCGGTATTTTTTCGTTTCTTGTTCATCATCGTTTTAGAAGTTCCCTGGCAAAAGAGATATAACTTTTAGCACCTGGTGACGTTTTATCATACAGAAGAACCGGCAGACCATAGCTTGGCGCCTCTCCAAGCTTCACATTACGGGGAATTTTTGTCTTGAACACAAGGTCTTTAAAATATTGCCTGGCCTCATCCACCACATTCTGGGATAAATTGGTCCTGCTGTCGAACATTGTCAGCAAAATGCCTTTAATTATCAGGCTCGAATTAAATGCATTCTTGATTCGCTTGATTGTATCTAAAAGCTGCCCTAATCCTTCCAGTGCAAGAAATTCACTCTGCAAAGGAATAACAACGGAATGGCTTGCGGAAAAAGCATTCAGCGTTAAAAGACTTAACGCCGGCGGACAGTCAATAATGATGAAATCAAATTTGTCGGCCACGGGAGCCAGAAGCTCCTTGAGTCGGGCCTCTCTTTTTGGAACGGACATCATTTCCACCTCAAATCCGATGAGATCGACATTGGCCGGTACCAGGGTCAAATCCTCCAGCATGGTGGGCAAAAGCATATTCTCAATGCCGGTTTCTCCAATCAAACCGTCATACAAAGAGGCTTGCAGGGCGGGTTTGTCCACCCCAAGTGCAGTGGTGGCATTGGCCTGGGAATCACAATCCACAAGCAGCACTTTTTTTTTCAGTTTGGCGAGGGAGGCCGCCAGATTAACTGCTGTGGTGGTTTTACCCACCCCACCCTTCTGATTGGCAATACTGATAATCTGAGTCATAATCCAATTTTCTTATCATAATTATAGTGTATAGGCAAACATATGACCATTTCACCTACCGGGCGATTTGGCCGTTTTTTTTAAGGATACGGCAGGATCACAGACGTTAACAATATGCTGATGTTGCTACAGTTCTCCCCTGTTGCCCCGAGAATAACCCCAACGATAGGGTAAACCATTGTATTCCCCTATTCCAAAATCCATGTCAATAAAAAAATGGACGGCAGTATCAAACGGTTTATTTGACATTTTCAAAACCCTGGCTACTATTGGCGGTATTATGTCAATTTCAGATCAAATCAAAACGCTCATTCCAAAGGCCATGTGCCGGGACCGGTATATGTTGGCCCGCGCCTTGCGCAGCAGGCAAAAAACCGGTCAAGGAGCAGGCAAAAATTTTTTAAAAGATCTTCTGTCAAGAGCCCAGGCCTCGGCTGATATCCGGCAGCAGCGCATGGACAATCTGCCCCAAAACATCCGCTTTGACCCGAATCTGCCCATCAACGCCGAAAAAGAGAGGATCATTAAGGCCATACAGGATTATCCTGTGGTGATCATTTCAGGTGAAACCGGATCCGGTAAAACCACCCAGATTCCTAAATTCTGCCTGGAAGCGGGCCGCGGGGTTTCGGGCATGATCGGCTGCACCCAGCCCCGGCGCATTGCCGCCATGACCGTGGCCAAACGCATTGCCTTTGAGCTCAATGAATCTTTGGGGCAATCCGTGGGATATAAAATCCGATTTGACGACCACACGCCTGACAACGCCTATATTAAGCTGATGACCGACGGCATTTTGTTGGCTGAAACCCAGCAGGACCGCTTTTTAAACCACTATGACACCCTGATTGTGGATGAGGCCCATGAACGCAGCCTTAATATTGATTTTGTTTTAGGCATTCTGCGCAGCCTTGTCAAAAATCGTCGTGATCTCAAACTGATCATCACCAGCGCCACCATTGATACGGAAAAATTTTCCAAAGCCTTTGACAATGCCCCGGTGATTGAGGTTTCGGGCCGGATGTACCCGGTGGAACTGATCTACGCACCCATTGAAGAGGACAATAACAACGGGGAGAGCACCGGTGCCCCGGATGACCAGGGGTATGTGGAGGCAGCAGCCGGACACGCGGCTGATCTGTTAATGCGCACCCGGACCGGCGATATTCTGATATTCATGCCCACAGAGCAGGATATCGGAGAGACCATGGAAATACTTAAAGGGAAAAACTTTTCCGGGGTCACGATTCTGCCGCTGTTTGCGCGGCTGTCTGCCGGAGAGCAGGCAAAGATATTTGCTTCAGGTCCCGGCAGAAAGGTCGTGGTTTCCACCAATGTGGCGGAAACATCTTTGACCATCCCCGGCATCAAATATGTTGTGGAGCCAGGCCTTGCCCGTATCCCCGCCTATTCTCCAAGAACCCGGACCACCGCACTGCCGGTCAGCCCCGTGTCCCAGTCCAGCGCCAACCAGCGCATGGGCCGCTGCGGCCGTGTGGAAAACGGCCTATGCATCAGGCTTTTCGATGAAAATGATTTCAATGGCCGCCCTTTTTTTACAACGCCTGAAATTTTGCGCAGCAACCTGGCTGAAGTTATTTTACGCATGATGGCGTTAGGGCTTGAAGATGTATCCACCTTTCCCTTTATTGATCCGCCTGCCGCAAAAAGTATCACGGACGGGTTTGACATCCTGTTGGAACTTGACGCCATTGCAGCTAACAAGCCTGGGCCCCAAACAGGTGCAAAAAAAAGACAAGGCAAAAAATATCGACTCACCCCTTCGGGCCGCTTAATGGCCAGGCTGCCCATGGACCCGAAACTCTCCCGCATTCTGCTCAACGCAGGAGATACCGGGGTTCTGAAAGAAGCGGTAATCATCACCACGGCACTGACCGTCTCCGACATCCGCCAGAGACCGGCAGACAAGATCCAGGCCGCGGACCAGAAACATGCCCAATTCAAAGACCCGGCATCAGATTTCATTACCCTGCTCAACATCTGGAATGCATGCATAGACGCCCGGAACCGGTTAAAATCACGTTCCGCCCTTCGCAAATGGTGCATTGAAAATTTTCTCTCCTTCAAGCGACTGAACGAGTGGCAGGATATCCATGGCCAGATCACCCGGATAATCAAAGAACACGGCATTGAACAGACAGCTCCGCCAGCAGAGCACCTAAAGGCCGAAGAGCTTGAGTCTGGTCAGTTTGAGCATGGCGGTCCCTTGTATGCCGCCATCCACAAGGCCCTTCTCCACGGATATCTGGCCGGCATTGCCCAAAGAAAGGAGAAAAACCTTTTCACAGCCGCCAAAGGTGGACAGGCTCTTATCTTTCCGGGTTCCGGCCTGTTCAACAAGGCCGGCAACTGGATTGTGGCCGCCGAATATGTCAAGACCAGCCAGCTGTTTGCCCGGTGTGTGGGCAATATCGACCCGGCATGGATCGAAGAGATCGGCCAAAGCCTTTGCACCCGCACCTACAGTGACCCCCACTGGGAAAAGAAACGCGGGGAAGTGGTGGCATCCGAACAGGTCTCTTTGTTCGGCCTTATCCTTGCAAGCGGCAGATCCGTGGCCTATGGAAAAATCAATCCCGAAGAGTCCGGGGAACTGTTCATCCGCCATGCCCTGGTCCAGGGGGAGATCTACCAGGAGTTCGGGTTCATGACCCACAACAGAAATCTCATCGAAGAGATCGCAACCCTGGAGGACAAAACCCGGCAGCGGGATATCCTGGCTTCGGACGATGAGATTTATCTGTTCTACCAGTCCCGGCTCCCCAAACCCTTTTACAACATCCGCACCTTTGCCAAATTCATCAAAGATAAAAAAGATGATACCTTTCTGCGCATGACCCGTGAAGACCTGCAGAAGACAGATGTGGACGAGGCGTTGCTGGCCCGGTTTCCCGACACCCTTACCACGGACCAGGGGGAGTTTGCCCTGGATTACGAATTCAACCCCGGGGCAAAGACGGACGGGGTGACCCTGAAAGTGCCAAGTCAGGATGCGGCGCTTATCTCCCCCCACCAGGTTGAGACACTGGTGCCGGGACTGCTCAGGGAAAAGATCGCCGCTTTGATCAAGGCTCTGCCCAAATCCCATCGGGTAAAGCTGATGCCCATACAGCAGCGGGCTGATTTTATTGCCGACCACCTGCCCGACTCGGATGCGCCTTTATACTCAAAACTGTCCGGCGTCATTCAAAAGCATTTCAACCTTGTGATCCCGGCTTCTGCCTGGTCGGATAAAGATCTTGCGGACCACTTGAAAATGCGGATATCCATCCGGGACCACAAAGACAGGGAGATCAAATCCCTAAGGGACCTATCCAAACTCGGAACGTTTGCCACCCAACCTCCGGCCCAAAAGACCAATGCCTTTGAACGGACAAAAAAGGCCTTTGAAAAAACAGATCTCCGGGAGTGGAATTTTCCTGACATAGAACAGGAAATCCAGTTGGACGAAGGCAACGGCTCCCGGCGCAAAGCCTTTCCCGGTCTTTCCTGCGGACCAGACAGCGATTCGGTTACCTTAACCTTGTTCAAAACAAGGGAAATGGCCTTGGAAAGCCACACCAAAGGGGTTTGCCGCCTGTTTGAAATCATGTTCCCCGATGATATCAAGGCATTGAAAAAAGATATAAACAGAACTGAAGGCTTAAGCCGGATCGCACCCTACTTCAATGACAAACCCACCTTTGCCCGGATGGCCTACAATGCCATGGCAAAGGCCTTTTTTCAAAAGGAAATTTTCACACAAAAAGCGTTTGATGACCATGTGCAGGCGCTTCGTCCTAAACTGTACACCCTTGGCCGCCAGGCCATGGAAGAGATCCTGACCGTGGGCCGGGAATATGCCACCTGTTTTGATCTGCTGCAAAGCTTGAGTCTTGCATCCAAGGAGCGACCGCTCATTTTCGAGGCATTGACAGCAATATTCAATGAGCTGAAAAACCTGTGCCCGGCCAATTTCCTGGAACTTTACGATCTAAACCGGATTGCGCTATTGCCAAAAAACCTGGAATGCCTCTCCATCCGCGCCAGGCGCTGGGTGGATAACCCGGCCAAAGAGGCCCAGAAAAAACAACTTGTCGCGCCCTATGAACAAAAGCTTGCCCACCTGATTTCAAGCCTTGACCCGGGCTCTTCAAAGGAAAAATCCAATGCAGTGGAAGCGTTTTTCTGGATGCTGGAGGAGTATAAAATTTCCGTATATGCCCAGGAGCTCAAAACCCGGTTCAAAATTTCAGCCAAACGCCTGGATGAGGCTTTGTTGGATCTTTCCACCATGATATAGCGCTCTTCCAAAAACTGATTTTAAGTATTTTACCTTCCTTCGGCCAACGACAGGGGAATATACAAGATGTTGTGTCCGACCCTATCCCGGAAGAGAGCCTTTATAGACAAAGTCAACACTTTAACGCTTAAATCAGGGGCGCGGCTTTTTGCGTCCCCTGCATTTTTTTATTGGGCTTCGATTTAATAACCAACAGGCCCAAAATGGAAGCCATATTTTACATGACTCAATATCAGCTTGTTGATACAGTGTACTTCAACCTTAGATTCATTGATTGGCCTCCCAAAAAGAGCAAAATTAGGAATTGATTTCGATTGTTCATAATCTTGCATTTGAGGAATACGCCTATGGGAAAGGCCATACGTTGTTTCAAAAGGCATCGTTCCAGTTCGTAACAAACTGAAGTAGGATGAATAAATTATTCCATCGAAGCCAGCAGCATATGCTTCCCGTGCTATATCTCTCGATATATCGTATGAGTGCTTGCCTGCGAGAAACAGCATATGAACAGCCATGTCGAGGCTCTCAAAGTCAGTAACGCCTTCCTCTGGAAGCAATTTTGAAATATCGAGAAGCTTTAGTTGCCGAGTTGGAGATAACGATGCCACATAAAGCTCGTCTTCTGCTGTAACGCGACATTCATGAACACAGACCTCTAAATCCTGTGAACCATACATGACCGGAAAATTTTTTGAATCAAGGCGGCCAGTGCCACAGAATTCATCTGGTGGTGAATCATATTCTTTAAAATCATTAGGTTTTTCTGGTTCCTTGCGGATTCGATAAAACAACTGAGACTCGTCCAAATTTTTTTCTGGATATTCTGTAATAATTCTTTGGATTATAGTTTTGCGTGAATTCTTATCTTGAAGATCCTTCAACGGCTCAACCTCACCGACCATCCACAGGCGGGGTCCGTAATAGAAGAATCCAATTCCTAATGTATTGCTTAAGAGTTCAATATCTTTTTCAAACCATGGAGATGTATCAATACACGACTTCTGGTATTCATTGAACTGAACAACTGGGGCAGCACCATACTCGCAACAGTGAAGTGTGCCCCACACAAAAAAACGATGCGCAAGGGCACCTGCTCTACGAATAGTTAACTTGCAACCACTCGTCATACCACAGTTTGGGCAAACCGAGTCTACCACATCTCCAATTTGTTCTGCGTCCAACCGAAGCCCTTGATCATTAAAGCAATTAGAACATAATACTATACTCATAGATATTTCCAGAAAGCCCAACGAAAATCCGGGGACACCTTACTCATTGTTATTAAATCCGGGGACATAAATCCGGGGACACCTTACTCATTGTTATTTCGACCAGTTTTTTTTGCGCCTCAGCCGCCTGTCTAAAATAGCTTCCAAATGTTTTACAAAAGTCGTTTGAACGGTCAGTCGGTCCGTTCATGTTTTCTGAATAATTCAATTTCAGATTTATGAATATCAGAAAATAAAAAATCTCTCCAGGGGATATTGACAATCTCAAGCAGGGGGGTGTTTTGACAAGAATCTCATCCTTTTTATCCATATGTGTGCCCCGGCACTGCTCCATTTCCAATCCTCAGAACATTTTGCAAGACCGGCACGGACCGGATTGTACTCAATATAATGGGTAGACGCCAATAACCACCTCTCTTCCATGGTAAATGACACACCCCCCCTGTCATAAATGACCGCGCCAA